>CAKRKK010000173.1 GCA_934358235.1 uncultured Lachnospira sp. | reverse complement strand
CCTACACACCTGGCTGCTTTCTTTAAATCAAGCTCTTTAGCCACAGGAACCATAAATACATAATGATTACCACTTTTGCCTATGGTAACAAGTGTCTTAAAAGCTCTCTTAGGATCCTGTCCTAGTGCTGCTGCAACCTCAATTCCGCTTACAGCACCTGATTCCTTATATTCGTGCATTTTATATTTAATCTTCTTCTGATCCAGAATTCTCATTACATTAGTTTTATCTGCTGACATATTATAGTATTCCTCCATTCTGTCATCTGTCCATTTAGTTATATTATAATCCAGCCTTCCTGCTTTTTCCATTAACATATCATTTTTTAATTATTCGCGTAAAATTATTCACTGGCTGTGGTTTTATCTTATCCTGTCAAAATAACACCTAAAAATGCTATTATTCCTCACTATACCGCTAAAAGGAAGCAGCATAATACAGCGCCCTGAAATATTGCTTAATATTCTGAAATTCCGACAGACCTGACACACATTGTATCGCCCCTTAACTTCACTTGTGCACATTTTATCACAAGCAACACTTGTTGTATATAAAATTGATTATAAAAATTTAATCATTAATTAATAAGAATATATTGACTTTACACTATATATAATGTTATAAATTATATGGTCATAAAAGACTTCAGTTTAATATATGGGCTTGTAAAGGTTTCGACAGGGGTTTTGAAACTGGTGAAGCTATCCGTATGCAATGCGTTAAATGGCAAACTTAAATATAAACGCTGAAGAAAATTTAGCATACGCTGCCTAGTTGCAGCAGTCTGACCTAGAGCACTCACACTTTAGAATTCAGGCTTCGAACATGTGAGAAACGACATAGCTTAAGCTTTGCGGTTATGGACGTATTATGAAGCTACTAAGTGCATAAGGGTGTTAGTTCCCGTATGCATAAGGGAATGTTAAACAACTGACTATGATAGTAGAAGAACAGCGGATGGGCTTTTGGACAGGGGTTCGACTCCCCTCAGGTCCACTCTGTAAGAATAGACTGTCGCATAACGTTTTAAACCGTTAAGGCGACAGTCTATTTTTTATAATTTATGATTTTTTATAAAAATACGATTTTTGTCCGCATTATGAAATATAGCTTGCGGTGTCCTCATAAACTAAATTCTATTAATAAAGTTACCCAAGATTTCTAATCTTAAAGTCCTTTGCTGCTTCTCTTTGCTGATCCTTCTTTGCAATCGAATCCCTCTTGTCATAGTTTTTCTTACCCTTTGCAAGGCCTATCTGCATCTTAACCTTGCCGTACTTCAGATATACCTGAAGTGGCACTAGTGTATATCCCTTAGTTGATAACTGCCCTGCCAGCTTATTTATCTCACTCCTGTGAAGAAGCAGCTTCTTTGGGCGCAATGGATCCTTATTAAATATATTTCCCTTCTCATAAGGTGTTATATTCATATTGATTGCAAATACTTCACCATTGATTATCTGTATGTATGATTCCTTGATAGAACATTTGCCTTGTCTTATCGACTTAACCTCTGTTCCACAAAGCTCCATACCAGCCTCTATCTTATCTTCTATAAAATAATCATAATATGCTTTTTTATTATTAGCTATAAGCCTGTTACCGCTGGCACTATCCTTCGCCATTATATAATCCTCCTTACACTCATAAAAGGTGTTACTCATTTTATTTTACTTAATTATACTGGGCATCATAATCCTCTGCAAACATAAAGTCAATTGTTCTTGCAAGCTTATCAGTTCCTATTGTAACAACCTCCACCTTCTGTCCCAGCTTATAGGTTTTATGTGTTGTTTCATTTATCATTTCATAATGGTTCTCATCAAATATATAAAAGCCCGGCATATTATTAACAGAAACCATTCCTTCTATTGTATTTGGAAGCTCCACATATATGCCCCAGTTGGTCACTCCTGATATAACTCCTAAAAACCTTTCACCCTTAAAGCCTTCCATATATTCAACCATCTTAAGCTTATCGGTATCTCTTTCAGCCTCATCAGCCCTTCTTTCAGTTGTACTGGACTGTTCAGCCACATCATGAAGTATCTTGTCATAATGCTCTTTTCTCTTTTCACTCATTCCACCATGCAGACATTCCTTTATTATACGATGTATCTGAAGATCCGGATAACGTCTTATTGGCGATGTAAAATGACAGTAATACTTTGCAGCAAGTCCAAAATGACCTATGCATTCTGGTGTATACTTTGCTTTCTTCATAGAACGAAGCGTAAGCCTGCTAATAAGATTCTCCTCATCAGAACCAGCTATTTTTTCAAGCAGCTTCTGAAGCTCCTTAGGATGTATCTCATCCGTTACATGCATCGAATATCCGAAATTATTAATAAATGTTGAAAGCTTAAGTATTCTCTCTGGATCTGGATTCTCGTGTGTTCTATAAAGAAACGGAACTTCCTGCCAGAAATAATCCTCTGCAACAGTTTCGTTAGCTATAAGCATAAAATCTTCAATAAGCTTTGTTGCAACATTTCTGTCATATGGTTCTATCTTAACTGGATGACCTTTTTCATCAAGTATTATCTTTGACTCTGGAAAATCAAAGTCTATCGAGCCTCTCTGGAATCGTTTCCTTCTAAGAACAGCCGCAGCTTCCTCCATAAGCCTGAACATAGGAACAAGCTCACTATACTTTTCCATTTCCTGCTCGTCTTTTTCCTCAAGTATTTTCTTCACAGATGTATATGTCATTCTTCTGTTAACATTAATAACCGACTCACATATTTTATGACCTATCACAACGCCCTTAGAATTAATATCCATAAGACAGCTAAGTGCCAGTCTGTCACAGCCTTCATTTAAAGAACATATGCCATTAGATAACTGATGTGGAAGCATAGGTATAACCCTGTCAACAAGATACACACTGGTACCCCTTTTAAGTGCTTCTTTATCTAACGCACTTCCCTCTGTTACATAATGGCTCACATCAGCTATGTGTACTCCAAGATGATATATGTCACCTTCCTTAGTTAACGAAACAGCATCGTCAAGATCCTTTGAATCCTCTCCATCTATTGTAACCATTACAACATCTCTTAAGTCCGTTCTGCCCGCCTGAGCTTTCTTATCAACCTCCCCAGGAATCTCCTTTAACTGTTTCACTACGTTCTCTGGAAATTCCTCCGGAAGCTCATAAGCTTTAACTATTGACATTATATCTGTACCAGGATCATCTATATGTCCTATAACCTCTGTTATCCTTCCCTCAGGATTCTTACTGTGCTTTCCATAGTCCGTTATCTTTACCACAACCTTACTTCCGGTAACAGCTCCCTGTTCATGTTCCTTCGATACAAATATGTCACAGTTTATCTTTTGATTGTCAGGTACAACGAAGCCAAAGCTCTTATTCTTCTGATAAGTGCCCACTAAGGTTTTAACCTCATGCTCCACTACTTCTATTATTCTGCCCTCTGCCCGTCTGTCACCCTTCTTAGGCAGGGTTATGACAACCTTTACTTTATCATGATAGAATGCATTACCTGTATCACTTGCTTTTATAAATATGTCCTGTTCCTGTCCTTCTACAGATACAAAGCCAAAGCCCTTGCTTGTACTTTCAAATGTTCCTACAAGTGCTACATTGTCAGGCTTCATATACTTTCCTTTTTTGCTCACTCCAATTGTCCCTTCCGCAACAAGTGCGTCTAACACCTCCTGCAGCTCATATCGTTTGTCCTTAGGAACATTCAGAAGAATAGCTATTTCCTTAGTCTTCATTGGAACATATAATTCATTATTGAGAATAAGATCTGCTATATTTTTCTTTCTTTCCTTAAAAATATCTGTCTTCATTGTTATCCACCTCTATTCTATATTGTTCTATATTATGATGTCGGTACAAAAACCCTCGACTTTGATACCTACTGATTGTATAAAAAAACACTCTTAAGACATATTATATCTTAAGAGCGTTTCATGTAAACACTTAAATTAGAAATTAATATTTAAAATGATAGCAATAATAACAAACAATACTGCAAGCACCTTAGTAAAAGTTACAAGTTTACCTTCCATTGAACGTCCCTTGTTCTTACCCCAGTATGTGTCTGCTGCACCGCTGATTGCACCGGAAAGACCATTCTGCTTGCTTTCCTGCATAAGTACTACCACTGTTAAACATATACATACTAATATAAATATACCCATTAAGACTACTCTTAATGTATCAGCCATCGACATGCCAAACATATGTCAAACCTCCTATAGACTGCAAAAATCACAATAAAAATATTATACCAAATAAATATTAAATGTGCAACTAATATTTTGCTTCTTTATCTGCTTTATCTTATCTCTTTATTTTACTTCTTGATAAGAAGAGATTCTCCTGTCATTTCTGCCGGCTGTTCAAGTCCCATAATCTGAATAAGAGTTGGAGCTATATCGCACAGTCTTCCACCCTCTCTAAGGGTATATGAAGCATCATAATTAACAAGTATAAATGGAACAGGATTAGTTGTATGTGCTGTATGTGGTGCACCTGTTTCATAATCTATCATCTTCTCAGCATTACCATGGTCTGCACAGATAAATAATACGCCATCAACATCCTTAATAGCCTGTACTGCTTTTCCTACAAGCTCATCTACCTTTTCAACTGCCTTTACTGCTGCTGGAATAACACCTGTATGTCCTACCATATCCGGGTTTGCAAAGTTAATTACAATAACATCATACTTATCAGACTTAATAGCATCTACAAGATCCATTCCTACCTCTGGAGCACTCATCTCTGGTTTAAGGTCATAGGTAGGAACATCCTTAGGTGAATTAACAAGAAGTCTGAACTCATCTACGTTAGGATCTTCAACTCCACCATTAAAGAAAAAGGTTACATGTGCATACTTCTCTGTTTCAGCAAGACGAAGCTGCTTCTTTCCATGTGCTGCAAGGAATTCACCGAATGTATTCTTAATATCTTCCTTCTTGAATGCAATAAGCTTGTTAGGAATAGTTTCATCATAATCCTTGAAGCATACAAAGGTAGTTGGAATATATGTTCTTTCAAAGCCTGTGAATTTATCATCACAGAATGCCCTTGTC
>CAKRKK010000172.1 GCA_934358235.1 uncultured Lachnospira sp. | reverse complement strand
GTACTCCTATGGTTAATATAAGAACTGCTCTAGTGGATGATGCTAAAGAGCTTCTTTCCATATATGCACCGTATGTCAGGAATACTGCGATAACATTTGAATATGATGTGCCATCATTAGAGGAGTTTCAAGGGCGTATAGAAGCCACATTAAAGAAGTATCCTTATATAGTGGCGGTATATAACGAAATAATCGTCGGGTATGCGTATGCCGGAATGTTTCATGAAAGAAAAGCCTATGACAGATGTGTAGAGACTTCTATATATGTGGATAAGGATATGAGGCATATGGGTATAGGGCGACTTCTTCATGATGAGCTTGAAAGAGAACTTAAGGACAGAGGTATTCTTAACATGTATGCATGTATAGCATATCCTAAAGAGGATGATGAATATCTTGATAAGAATAGTGCCATGTTTCATGCACATCTTGGTTACAGACTCGTAGGTGAGTTCTATGACTGTGGTTATAAGTTTGGCAGATGGTATAACATGGTGTGGATGGAGAAGCTTATAGGTGAGCATATTTAGTATAGCGCGTTAGGCGGTGTTATAGGTGGCATAGTATAATGGAATTATATGGAGAATCTAAGGTGGCAGAAATAGTTAATATACAGAATAGCAGCGGGAATGATAATATTACAGACAATAATGTTATAAACAATAATGATAAAAAGAATAATCATAATAATGAGTTAAAAGACAATGAACTTACAGGCAATGAATTCATAGAAAATGCCATAGAAACTTTACAGAAGGAACCATCAGAGGAGATGTTAGCACACACTCTTACTGTTATAAGAAGACGTATGAATGATAATGGTCAGCTCATAATAGCGGTTGAACCACCTATGCCAGAGCAACCATCAGAGCATGGTAAATTCAGTCGTCAGCAAGGTTATGGACTTAAGTTAAAAGCAGTGAGGACGGCGGATGAAAAGCTATGGTGGACGGCGTTTACAAGCTTTGATGAGCAAATGAAGGGCTCAGATAGTGTAATGTCAACATTTATGACAGATATAAGAAAGCTTTTTGATGCAGTGTTAACGGTGGATGAAATAGAAGGTATAATACTTAATCCATGGAACAGGACGATTATGCTTGATAAGAAGCTTATAAAGATAATCATCGGAGCATAAGATGTTTAAAAATCTGCATATTAGAAAGTATTTAGTACTGACTGGACTGGTTGCGGATGGAATTGCGAATGAAGCTCCAGATAAAAGATAGATGAGTATTAAAAAAATGATGGCAGAAATATTATTTTATATTATGGTATTGCGTTTTGCAGGAAAAGGTGTAAGGTTGTTTTAGAAAATATCTTATGACTTTATTGACAAATATAGAATCATTTGCTAACATTACAAAGCAATTAAAGATAGACAGTTCGTTTGTACCATCCTGTCTCTAAATAAAACCAGGACTATTATATTAATTACGATAGCTTATATATTTAGAACATTAATAGTATTAATAGTATTAATAGTATGGCATGGGTAAATATTATCCATGCTTTTTTTTTCGCGTATTTTGGATTGTTATAGAATTATTGCAGAATTATAGTGTAAGAAATTGATTGTTTTACACGCAGGCGTTGTTGTGCCTATGCGCACCCGGCACAAGCTAGTTATTCTAAAGAAAGTGTGCGCAGGAATGAGGAATAATATGTATATTTTAAAAACAGAGGCAAGCTTTGATTCAGCACATTTTCTTGCGGGCTACGAAGGCAAATGCAGCAATCTTCATGGACACAGATGGAGAATTGTTCTTGAGGTGCAGACCAATGAGCTTAAGGAGGATATTCAGTATAAAGGCATGTATGTGGATTTTGGTGAGCTGAAAAAGGATCTAAGAGATATGGCAGATTCAATGGATCATGCGTTGATTATTGAGAAGAATTCACTTAAGGAAACAACGCTTGCTGCCCTAAAAAGTGAGAATTTCAGGATTATTGAGCTTGATTTCAGACCAACAGCAGAGAATATGGCAAAGTATTTTTATGAAAAGCTAAAAGAGCTGGGATATAGCATGAAGGCTGTAACTGTGTATGAAACGCCAGCTAATAGTGCAGCTTATATGGAATGATTCAGAAATTCTGCTGAATCATAAAAGAATTAGATACGATTAAAGAATTGTGGAGGCGTATATGAGTGTATTAGAGGTTGTTGAAAAGTTCGTAAGCATCAATGGTGAGGGAGCTAAGGCCGGGCAGCTTGCGGTATTTATACGTTTTAAGGGCTGTAATCTTAACTGTAAATATTGTGATACGAAGTGGGCTAATGAGGCTGATGCAACAGCGCAGCAGATGACTAAGGAGGATATTATTAATTATGTTTTATCTACAGGTGTTAAGAATGTCACTCTTACAGGTGGAGAACCGCTGCTAAGGGAGGGCATTGAGGAGGTTATCAAAGGTCTTGCAGACAATAATCTGAATGTAGAGATAGAAACTAATGGAAGTATTCCGCTTGATAATATCCGCAGGCTTCATAAGGATAATGTAACCTTTACGATGGATTATAAGCTTTCATGCAGCGGCATGGAGCAGGCTATGAGGCTGGATAATTTCAGTATATTAAACGCCAATGATACGGTTAAGTTCGTGGCAGGCTGCCGGGAGGATTTAGTAAGGACAAAGCAGATTATAGAACAATATAAGCTGTATGGAAAATGTAAGCTTTATATAAGTCCGGTATTTGGCATGATAGAGCCTGAGGAAATCGTTGAGTTTATGAAGGATAATACTATGAATGATGTTAATATGCAGATTCAGTTACATAAAATAATATGGGCACCGGATAAAAGAGGAGTTTAGTGTATTAATGTATACAAAGGGCTGATACAGACATTTATACAGGCTAGCAAGGTGCAGAAATGAGGATTTTATGGAAAAACAGAAAAAAATAGATACTAAGGCAATCGAATATCATATAGCAGGTATTCTTAAGGCATTGGGTGATGATCCTGAACGGGAGGGATTAAAGGATACGCCTAAAAGAGTTGCGAAAATGTATGAAGAAGTGTTTGAAGGAATGAATTATACCAATGAAGAAATAGCTGAAATGTTTAATAAAACCTTTGCACTTGATAAACAGGAGGATATGGAATATGCTTCTGATGGCGGCACTTCCAATATGGTTGTTGTAAAGGATATAGACATTTTCAGCTATTGTGAGCATCATCTTGCACTTATGTATGATATGAAGGTTACGGTTGCATACATTCCAAAGGACCGTGTAATCGGACTTAGCAAAATAGCACGTATAGCAGATATGGTTTCTAAGAGACTGCAGCTACAGGAAAGAATCGGAAATGATATTGCTGATATTATACAGATGGTTACAGGCACTAAGGATGTGGCGGTGCTTATTGAGGGCTGTCATAGCTGTATGACTGCAAGAGGAATAAGAAAGGCTGACACGAAAACATATACACAGACATTAAGAGGGAGATTTAACAATGAAAGCAATGGTTTTATTCAGTGGTGGAATAGATAGTACTACATGTCTTGGAATGGCAGTTGATAAGTATGGCGCAGAAAATGTTATAGCATTATCTATATCCTATGGCCAGAAGCATACAAAGGAGATAGAGGCATCAGATAAAATAGTAAAGTATTATAATGTAGAACACATTTATCTTGATCTGGCTAAAATATTCCAGTATAGTGATTGTTCTCTTTTATCACATTCTGATAAGGAGATACCTAAGGAATCATATAATGAACAGATTAAGGAAACAGATGGTAAACCGGTATCTACATATGTCCCATTCAGGAACGGCTTGTTTTTATCAAGTGCTGCCAGTATAGCACTATCAAAGGGCTGTAGTGAAATATATTATGGGGCACACGCTGATGATGCAGCCGGAAGTGCATATCCTGACTGCAGCAGTGAGTTTAATACAGCTATAAATGATGCTATATATCTTGGAAGTGGAAAGCAGATAAAAGTTGTAGCACCATTTATCAATGCAACTAAAGCACAGGTAGTAAAAATGGGGCTTGAGCTTAAGGTTCCTTATAAGTATACATGGAGCTGCTATGAAGGTGGTACAAAGCCATGTGGACGATGTGGAACCTGTATAGACAGGGCAAGAGCATTTGAATTAAACGGAATTAAGGATCCGGCTATAGAATAAAAGCAGGATATAAAACAAGATATAAAGAAGGATAAAAAGAAGGATATAAAGCAAGATAATATACAGATAAATGAGGTAACAGAATATGACAGGAAGAAGTAAGGAAGAAACAGAAAACATAACATTATTAGGTAATCAGAAAACAAAGTATCCGGATGATTATGCTCCGGAGGTTTTGGAAACATTCGTTAATAAGCACCAGGATAATGATTATTTTGTCAAGTTTAACTGCCCTGAATTTACAAGTCTGTGTCCTATAACAGGACAGCCTGACTTTGCCACTATAACTATATCTTATGTACCTGATATCAGAATGGTGGAAAGCAAGTCGTTGAAGCTTTATTTATTCAGCTTCAGAAATCATGGAGATTTCCATGAGGATTGTGTGAATATCATCATGAAGGATCTTATAAAGCTTATGGAACCTAAGTATATAGAGGTATGGGGAAAGTTTACACCAAGAGGTGGAATTTCGATTGATCCTTACTGTAATTATGGAAGACCAGGAACCAGATGGGAAGAGATTGCATTTAACAGGATGGCTAACCACGATATGTACCCGGAAAAGGTAGATAACAGGTAGATGGCAGACAGCAGATAATGATTGTAGATAACAGGTTGTAGAAGTAAGTGTTGTTTCCTGCGTAAAGTTATGATTATGTCACATAAGATTGTACAGGATTATAAAATATTAAAATATGAGAATAATATAGATTATGTATATCAGTTATGCTATCATATAGTGTAATGCTTTGTTATATAGTCCCTATGCGGGAATCAACATTGCATAGAATGTAATAGCTGTAGCTTATTTTAATAAATTTTAATAAAGAAAGTACATGGAGGTAGTATGTCAGATATTAAAGGTAGAATTCATTCAGTTGAAAGTTTTGGTTCGGTTGATGGACCAGGCGTAAGATATATAGTGTTCCTTCAGGGATGTCATATGAGATGTAAGTATTGCCA
>CAKRKK010000171.1 GCA_934358235.1 uncultured Lachnospira sp. | reverse complement strand
GTACCATAGTTAGCAAGAACGAAATCACCAATGTATACAGGAACCTTCTTACCATTAACAGGATTAACAGCGTAGATTCCCTCAAGAACACAGCCTGACTTAGTCTTGTTAAGCTCTGTTCTATCCATATCATTCTTCTTGATTGTCTCTGCTATATAAGCTTCTACCTCTTCCTTGTTCTGAATTCTTGGCATAAGCTCTTTAACGATATCTCCATCTGGTGCAAGCACCATAAATGTAATACCGTATATAGTTTCAATACAAGTAGTAAAGATAGAGAAATCTCCACCACCATCAATCTTAAAGTCAACTTCAACACCTTCTGACTTGCCTATCCAGTGTCTCTGCATTTCCTTAGTTGATTCTGGCCAGTCGATATGCTCAAGTCCTTCAAGTAACTTATCTGCAAATGCCACCTGATCGATAACCCACTGCTTCATGTTCTTTCTTACAACAGGGTATCCACCACGTTCTGACTTACCATCAATAACTTCATCATTAGAAAGAACTGTACCAAGTTCTTCACACCAGTTCACTGGCATATCTATATACTTAGCATAACCATCAAGATATAACTGCTTGAATATCCACTGTGTCCACTTATAGAACTTAGGATCACTTGTTGCTAAAGTCTTGCTCCAGTCATAATCAAAACCAAGCTCCTTAAGCTGCTTAGTGAATGTTTCTATATTCTTTTCTGTAAATCCATTAGGGTTATTACCTGTCTTAACAGCATACTGTTCAGCTGGAAGACCAAATGAATCATATCCCATTGGATGAAGTACATTATATCCCTGCATTCTCTTCATACGTGAAGTGATATCTGTAGCTGTATATCCCTCTGGATGACCTGCATGAAGACCTACTCCTGATGGGTAAGGGAACATATCAAGTGCGTAGTACTTTGGCTTTGAAAAGTCCCATACATCTGTTTTAAATGTTTCATGTTCTTCCCAATACTTCTGCCACTTTGGCTCGATAGACTTGGGATTATAAGTTGTTGTATTAGCCATCTTAAAACCTCATTCCTGCACCGGCTATGCTCTTCCGGTGCTTTCAATCACATATTTACTCACTTTCAAATATTATCACAATGAAAGGATTTGTCAATAACCGACCACTTTTTTACAGCAATCCTTTGACATTGGCATTATATCTTTGCATTTCCAGCATTTTTTCTAATTGCTATTTACTTTAATTATTCGACTTTAGTTATTTTACTTTAACCATTTTACCTTAGTTATTTAACTTCAATTATTTTACTTTAACCATTTTACTTTAGTTATTTAACCTTAGTATAGAATTTTTCCAGTATCATTTTCTTAAGTGCCGTACTATCTGTGTGGTATTCCTCAAATTCCTCTCCTATCTCAACCTCACCAGGAATTGTTGTCACATCTTCCATAGAAAAATGGGTTCTTCCTGCAAGCTGTGCAATATACATAAGCTCTGAAGCTGATATATCAGTATATATGCTGTCATTTTCTTTAAGCTTATTAAGGACAGATAATGCTATCATCGGGTTACGCTTAAGCTTTGACTTTGCTGTGCTTACCAGACTGCTTATATACTGCTCCTGCCTTTCCACTCTGTCCATTGCACTCTTAAATATTGTACAATCTCTTTCTCTTATAAATGTAACTGCCTGCTCACCAGTAAGCTTTAATGTGTTACCCTTGTAGAACTCCGGTTCGAGGACTTCCCCGCTCTCATCTGTAAAATCGTTCTCTATTGTAACTTCAACACCTCCCACAGCGTCATTTATCACGCCTATGGCTTCGCAGTTAAATACGCATACTCTGCTTATTGGAATATTATACATTAACCTTGATACGGCTTCCGCTGATAATCGCGACGAATTCTCACAATCCAGGGCGAAATTATATTGCAGGGCAAGCTGAGCATCCATAAGTGATACAAGCTTTCCTGACTCATTATAGATATCTACTTCACACATTGAATCTCTTGGAATAGCGTATACCTGCAAGGAATGTTTCTTTGTATCTATGCTTACAAGATATATTGCATCCGTCTGCCCCATATCACCTATTTTCTCCTGCTTCTGTGTTACTGGAAGGTCACTATCTACGCCAAGTACCAGTATATTAACGATATTGTCATTATATATATATTTCTCATCATTATAATCAACATCGTCATCAAGTGCTTTATAATCAACATTCCTGCCTTTGGCTACTACTGAATTATCTTTCAAAGAATTTTCCACTTTCTTATAATAAATAAACACAACAGATAATAGTGAGATTATAACTGCTGCCAGAATAATAATTATTATTATATTTTTTCTCTTATTCTTAATTCCAGCAGCACCATTAATGACATCTTTTGTATTATTTTCCATATTATAAATCCGCTCCAATCATTCCCAGAATCACTATAAACAAAGGATTTACAGTTATATTGCTGTCTGTGATTAATTCAAATATCATAAATGCCACTATCAATAAAGCCCCAGATATACCCGCAAATATTTTTTTATGGTCTATAAATTCATTGTGGACATTTGGCGTGAGCTTTTTATAAATTGTGCATACTCTTTTAATAATAATTATTAATAACAACACTATAACAGCAAGACTGCACAACACTCCCTGATTACAGGCAATCTGAAGATACAGGCTATGAGGCTTGTCTATTATTAAATCAACATTCCCCTGAGAATTCAGAAGTCCAACGAAATCAAACTGTTTAAAATACATTTCAAATGTTCCAGCACCATGTCCAAATATAAATGTATTCTTTATTATTGGAAGTGTATTTCTCCATATGTAGCCTCGACCCGTAAATAGGCTATCTAAAGGTGCTGTTGATATATTGGTCTTAGCCGATATATCCTTAACTACTGAACCATCTGATAATGCAGGATAAAATGTATTATTGTACATAAGAAATCGCAACTCACCCTTATATCCCAGATTAAGGCATAATATATCATTGGTTACATAAGCTTCTATCATAGGATATGGTTCTGGAAATAACAGCTTATCTTTCTGCAATTTAACTGCTATAAGATTTTCTTCTTCATCTTTAAAATATATTGCACTATTATCAATTCCACATATAAGCTTATTAGTATCCCCAGTTATGCACACTTCACTGCCATTCAGCTCTATATTATTAACTTTATAATAATCACTATTGTGAATAGCTGTTGTCTCATTTACAGATGCCGATTTGGCAGAATTAAATATGCTGCCACCAATACAAAAATCCACAAGTAAAAGAATAATTACACCTGCCAGTATTCCTACAGGTCTGGCTGCTATTATTTTATTGTCATTTAATATATCTTTATTAGTTTTGTTACTGACATTTTTTATATTTCTAAAAAATGCTGCTGCCATTGTAACAATGTAAATTACCACTTCAAATATCAATATATAAAACGCTGCACTCGACCTTGTAAGAAAACCGCATAGCAGAGTTGTAACAGACAATCCACACCAGACAATACTTCTAATCAGCTTCTTAGACACCGAATAATAATAAAGACATATTGGCAGAAGTATAATAATAAATCCTGCGCAATACGATGAATTGTAAAATGTAAGGCAGAGCATACCATAATAATCAGTCTCAACAGTATGTCTTAATACAAGCTCTGCAATACTTTTATAATTAACTTCAACTATAGAAAGCACCAATAAAACAACCGCATTGAACAATGTAATATATTCTATATGATGATAGTCGCATTTCTGTACTACATATCTTCCTGCCAGAAATAATACAGCATATGACAACAGCACAATAGTACCCTCAAAGCTATTAACACCGCCTGTTAATGCAAGATGCCTGTAATTGGCACATACATATGACATAACTGTACATACAATATATGTTATTCCACATACAAATAAAATCCTGTCCGATAATCTGGTAAAGTCAAATATTCTATAATTATATTTAATTATACTTACCACAATTAAAATCAGTAAAATAACCGAAACAGCTATTGTAAATAACATTTTCCAATACAAAAATATATCGTAAACACCTTCTGTATATGATGAAAACAACAACTTTTCATCTTCTGTATAATACGCTTTATGTGGCATAACAAGCCACGGCAATATAATTAAATATAAATACACAATATTTCTTATTAATCTATCTATTAACTTTTCCATAATACTTTCCATTTCCTATAAAAGATTAAGCTGTCTAAATGGCATCTGTTAAAATATTGGCAGAGTTTTTGATGTCTTAATCTATTATACAAAAGGGCTACCGCTGCATAATGAGACCTGCCCAATATTACATACGATAGCCTTTTATAATATTATTAAGCTTATGTGCCAGTCTTTCCTGTTATATTATCTGGCTTTCTTCTTATTCTTAGCTGTCATAGCAACAACACCTACTGCTGCTGCACATACTAAAGCTATTACATAATAGATATAATCAGACACATCACCTGTTCCTGGTGTTGAAGCTGCTGCATTAGCATCTGAAGCTGATGCCTGCTCGCCATTTCCGGTATTATCATCTGTTACATTACTATTATCATTATTAGCTGTATTGTTGTTAGCTGTGTTGCTGTTAGCTGTATTGCTGTTATTGTTATCACCTGCTGCTGTATTGTCATCTGGCTTAACTGCCTGCTTTTCTTCAACAATCATATATGTGCTAAAGTGGTCTGTTGTAAATACTACCTTACCATCTTTAACACTTGATGAAAGCTTAGTATATGACTTACCATCACTTGAAAGTCTGTATACTGCTACTAAATCACTATTAAATCCAGTTGGTACATTAACTGTAAATTCAATATTGCCGTTTGGCTGAATCTTAGCACCATCTTTAAGTAAATCAATATTAAATACTGCTATATGACTAGCTACATCTTTAGTTACTTCCTTAGCTGCTTCATAATCCGAACCAGTAACAGCCTTTGCTATTGAAATATAAGCACCATCAGCAAGAACACCATCAGCAGCCTTAACATTAAAGTTAAACTTCTGGTCATATACAGTCTTTGCATCTGCATCAAGTTCATCATATGTTACATCTGAACTAAGATTAGCATCTTCTGCTGTTATTTCTGCTACTGAATTTTTAGAATCATCTTTCTTGAGTTCTGTTGCTAATACTGCTTTGACAATGTGATATTCAGAACCAGCCTTAGTA
>CAKRKK010000170.1 GCA_934358235.1 uncultured Lachnospira sp. | reverse complement strand
ACGATTCTTATTCCTTCCTTAGATGACGCATTAGACACATCTGTTATATCAGTTGTCTTCTTGGTTTCCACAAGCTCTAATATGTCTGATATAAACTTTCCAATATTAACGCCTATCATTGTATAAGGAATCTCTGTAATAACGAGCTTGTCCTTTTCGCCCTTCTTAGCTGCCGGCTCGAATACCACCTTGCCTCTTAGCTTTATCTTGCCGGTACCTGTTTCATATATAGCAGGAAGCTCTGACTTGTTAATAACAACTCCACCTGTCGGAAAATCAGGTCCTGGCATATACTGCATAAGCTCATCCGTTGTTATGTCCTCATTATCCATATATGCGCATACTGCATCTACAACCTCCGAAAGATTGTGTGTAGGGATATTAGTTGTCATACCTACTGCAATACCATCAGCACCATTTACTAAAAGATTAGGTACTCTTACAGGAAGCACCTCTGGTTCTTTTTCCGTCTCATCAAAGTTAGGCACGAAATCAACCACATCCTTATCCAGGTCTGACAGGTATACATCCTGTGTAAACTTCTTAAGCTTAGCTTCTGTATATCGCATAGCGGCTGGACTATCGCCTTCAATTGAGCCAAAGTTTCCATGCCCGTCAACAAGTGCCATTCCCTTCTTAAAATCCTGCGAAAGTACAACCAGTGTTTCATATATTGAGCTATCTCCATGTGGATGATACTTACCCATTGCATCACCAACTATACGTGCCGACTTTCTATGTGGCTTATCATAGTTTAACCCAAGCTGATCCATAGCATACAATACTCTTCTTTGTACAGGCTTAAGTCCATCTCTTACATCTGGAAGTGCTCTTGCTGTAATAACACTCATAGAATAATCTATATAGGACTTCTGCATCAGCTCAGAATATTCTGTTTTAATTATATTCTCTGCCATTTCTTCTCCATACTATACTGAATTCATATTCAATACTTATTTTTTATATTTTACCAATTATTTCAATAAATAATAATTTCCGCCTGCATTTACTTCAACAACTATTGTTACAATCATCAGGCAATTATCTATCAGGCATCTATCTGTGCTTCATTAGCATGTGCGTGTATAAATGCTCTTCTTGGTGGTACGTCACTTCCCATAAGCATAGAAGTAACCTCTGTTGCCATTCTGGCATCTTCTATCTCAACCTGCTTTAATATTCTTGTTTCCGGATTAAGTGTAGTTTCCCATAACTGCTCAGGATCCATCTCACCTAAGCCCTTATATCTTTGCAATGTATATGTCCCGCTGGCATGAAGCTCTTTATATCTATCAAGTGCCTTATCATCATACAGATACTGCACAAGTGCTGCTTTATCTGTCTTTGACTGCTTAGACCTGCCTATGGCAGTTTTCTTTGCCTCTTTATCCTGCTTAGGTGCTCTCTTTAACTCAGCCCTGTAGAGCGGAGGTGTTGCAATATACACATGTCCCTGATTAATAAGCTCTGGCATGAATCTGTAGAAAAAGGTAAGCAGCAGCGTATCAATATGCGCACCATCCACATCGGCATCCGTCATAATGATAATCTTATCATATCTAAGCCTGCTTATATCAAAATCATTGCCATAGCCTTCTAAAAAGCCACAGCCAAAGGAATTAATCATTGTTTTAATCTCACCATTCGCAAGTACCTTATCTATTGAAGCCTTCTCAACATTAAGTATCTTACCCCTGATTGGAAGTATTGCCTGTGTACGTCTGTTACGTGCTGTCTTTGCAGAGCCTCCGGCTGAATCTCCCTCCACAATGAATACCTCACACTCTTTGGCATTCTTACTCTCACAGTTGGCAAGCTTTCCATTAGAATCAATCGAAAACTTTGACTTTGTTAAAAGATTAGTCTTTGTCCTCTCCTCAGCTTTTCTTATCTTTGCCGACTTTTCTGCACACGCTATTACCGCCTTTAGCTGCTCAAGATTCCTGTCAAAGTAAAGCTGCACCTCATCACTCGTAACTGCACTTACTACCGTTCCTGCATCCGGATTATCAAGCTTTGTCTTCGTCTGTCCTTCGAATCTTGGTGCTGGATGCTTGATGGCGACTATCGCTGTCATACCATTTCTTACATCCAGCCCTGTAAAGTTGTTGTCCTTATCCTTAAGAATCCCCAGTTCTCTTGCATACTGGTTTATAATCATAGTAAACTTTGACTTAAAGCCTGTGATGTGTGTTCCACCCTCCTGTGTATATATATTGTTACAGAAGCCTAGTATGTTTTCCTCAAACTCATTAACATACTGGAAGGCACACTCAACTTCTATACCATCCTCATTCTTCTTAAAGTATATTATATCAGTAACGGCTTCCTTACCATTATTAAGCTCTTTAACATACGCCCTGATACCGTCCGGCTCAGAATATGTAATCTTTTCTTCACTTCCACTTCTCTTATCCTCAAAGTGTATTGTAAGTCCCGGATTAAGATATGTTGTTTCGTGCATCCTGCTTTTTATGGAATCTGACTTGAATCTTGTCTTTTCAAATATTTCTCCATCCGGTAAGAATGTAACTTTGGTACCTGTATCACTTTTCCTGCAGGTTCCTGTCTTTTCAAGTGGTGCAACTGCCTTTCCTTTCTCATAACGCTGCTTGTATACACCACCATCAACTCTTATTTCTACCTCCAGCCATACTGAAAGTGCATTAACTACTGATGCACCAACTCCATGAAGTCCACCGGATATTTTATAGCCACCATCTCCGAACTTGCCACCAGCATGCAATACTGTGAATACAACCTCAACTGCAGGTATCCCTGCTTTAGGATGAATGCCTATCGGAATACCTCGTCCATTATCTATAATAGTAGCCGTTCCATCATCGTTAAGTGTTACTGTAATCTCTGTACAATAACCTGCCAGATGTTCATCTACTGCATTATCCGCTATTTCATATATAAGATGGTTCAAACCCTTTGTTCCAACGCTTCCTATGTACATTCCGGGCCTTTTTCTTACTGCCTCCAGACCTTCCAGGATAGATATACTATTTGCATCATATTTCTGTGCCATCTATACTTTATAACCATACCTTTCTGTTAACTATAATAACTGTTTATTTCTTATTCTCCTGCTTACATACCTGTAGGATAACGTGCGTATTAATAAACGCTATTCCCATTCATACACACAGGCTTAGTTAATCTCTATTGTATTAAATATATCTTCGAACTTAACCTGATAGCCTGCTGCGCCAGATACACTCAGCTTTGCCCATTCTCTTTTATTCCATTCAACATATTTCTTTGACTCATATTGTTCAAACTGCTCATTGAATGCCTCCAGCTTCTTATCTGCAAGTATAGCTGACCTGTTAACCTCTGTTTTAGCTTTGTCATTATCTGAGGTGCATCTGATGATATAATACTTTCCTTCTGCCTCAACAACTCCACTCATTTCTCCTGTTGCAAGTGAATAAGCAGCCTCCTCAAATACGCTGTCCATCTCACCCCTTCTTAACTCATACTCATATTCTCCGTCTGAGTTATACTTCTTAGCTATAGCAAAAAATGAGCTTCCAGACTTAAGCTCAGCATAAGCCTTCTCTATCTCTTCCCTTGTATCCGTAACTACATATTGTATATTAATAACTCTTGAATCATCTGCACTTATCTCGATATCCATAAGTGAAGTCTGGTCATTGTACAGCTTCTTTGCCAGAGCGAATTCAGTAAACATCTTGTTTACTCTTTCTTCGGTTATGTCATATTCCTCTCTTTGGGCTTCTGTAAGTGCATTATAATACTGGTCTGCTGCCTTCTTTACACTATCCTTTTCCTCACGTCCAAGAACTATGCCCTTTTCCTTGGCACATGCATTCATGCATCTTACTCTTATGAGCTTTACCTTTATCTGTTCTTTAATATATTCCTCAAAGGTTCTGCCATCTATCTGCTGTGACCATATAGAGCTTCCAAACATCTCTTCATACTGTGATTTCGCATCTGACATAAGTATAGCAGCATCCATAGTGTATGTTTTCTGTCCATCCACCTTAGCTAAAACATTTTTACCCATGCCTGTTGATATATATAATCCGTTACCATTAAAATATTTCATAAATACCAGAACAGCAACAGCCGCTATAACTATTATCAGTCCTGTAACGATTCTTTTCTTTCTTCTTTTCATAATCTTCCTCATTCCTACATATATTCTTGTAATGTTCTACGCCCTTAGCAGCGGTTCTTATACATCTGCTTACTTGTGATAAGGCTCATTTTTCATTATTCTGAAAGCCCTGTATATCTGTTCTAATAATATAACTCTCATAAGCTGGTGTGGAAATGTCAGCTTAGAAAAGCTTAACTTATAATCAGCTCTTTTTAACACCTTATCATCAAGTCCAAGCGAACCACCTATAACAAATGCTATATCACTTTTGCCTGATATTCCAAGATTATCAAGCTTTCCTGACAGCTCTACCGAGTCCAGCATATTTCCATCTATTGCAAGTGCAATAACATACATATCATCCTTGATACCAGAAAGAAGTCTTTCCCCTTCTTTTTCTTTTATCATTCTGTTCACATTATCGCTTGCGCTATCTGGTGTCTTTTCATCTGCCACTTCCTTTATTTCCAGCCTGCAATACTTAGACAATCTTTTAGAATACTCTTCTATTGCCTGGCAGTAAAACTTTTCCTTTACTTTTCCTACACAACATATTGTTATTCTCATAACGCTCTCCACTCTGTTATATACTATTAGTTTTATATTATTATTTATATACTATTACCAAACCTTGTCCTGAAACGCTGCTTCTTTGCGGCATAAACTGCCTGCCCGAAAGCATACCGTCATATTGTCAGGCTTCAACAAAGAAGTAACCGTTATTATTATCAAGCTTAAACACCTCAAGCTGTTCTTCAATCTCCTCATCTGACATGCCCGATATATCCATGCCCTCATCATCCATGACCTGCTTTAATTCCTTGATATTCTTACAATATTGTGCGAAGCAGTCCTCAAGAAATTCCTCTGCTTCTTCAACATCATAAACAACCGGTTCATCAAAAAGTCTTTTCTGATCTCTTAAAAATACTTCTGCACATTCTCTTATATGTTTCTGCATATATAACCTCTTTCCTGATTCATTTATTATAATGTGTTTGTGGCAGTATTAACCACCACCCATCCTGCATATAAAATATTTCTATATTTTATAGCAGCTCCTTAAAATTCTCTCTAAGTGTTTCTTCAACCCAGCCTGTTATATACCTGCCATGCTTTTTTATATCCTCTGCCGCTGATTCCATAACATATGAAC
>CAKRKK010000169.1 GCA_934358235.1 uncultured Lachnospira sp. | reverse complement strand
AGTTTACAAAGTCAGTCTCAAGCCAGACTTATTTTCAACCCAAAAGTAATTTATAGAAACTTAGCTAAACAACAATTACTATTAAATAATTATGAAAACTCATATTAGCAGTAGAACTGTTCCCTGATTTCGTGTAAAATTATGAAGTAAGTGTCAAAGCAATATTTGATACAAACTCGACATGCGTAAGAATAAGCGCAGAAATGGGGATTAATATGAGAAAGCAGGAAATGAAGAATAAATTTCAGAAAAAAAACAACAGGTCAAAGGATAGAATGAACAAAATAAGGTTAAAGTATAGAGATTGTGTGGCTGTATTGCTAGGGATATGCATTATGGGCGGAACATTAACAGGTTGTGGTTTTGCCGCCAATCCAATGCAATATATGAAATCAAGTGATGAGAGTCTAGTTGCTAAGGAGCAGGAAGAAAAGAATAATGCGTCAGGGGATGCGGTAAAAGAAGAAGTTAAGTCACAGCCAGAGATGACTGATAATAAGGTAGTGGTTATCGGCACCTATGGGAGTATTAGTGATATGATAGATGCTGATAGTTACAGTTCTTTGGCATATATAGAATTGGTGCAGGAAACAAGAGATTTTGATGAAACCAGTGATATGCTTGAGCTTGTAAAAAAGGTGCAGGAAAGCTGTGATACCGATGCCGAAGCAGTAATATTATCAGTCAGAAGCCGTGTGTATGCACAGATAACATATCTTCTGCAGAATACTATTAATACCTCTAAAGCAATAATTGTTGTCTGTGAGGATGAGAAGAATACTGATTATAATAAAATATTTACGGAAGCACTTAATACAGCAGTTGATTCACAGGATTATAAAGCAAATGCAGAAAATGATAGTGCTTATACAGTTATAAAGGGGTTAAAGGCAGTTGAAGTTATAGATGTATCAGGTGTTAGTTCACTTCCATATGTTAATATTGTGTATGATTATATAGGCAATGATATATATACGGCTGAAAAGGTGTTTGATACAAGTGAGGCGGTTGTGGTAGTTACTGAGAGCAGGGATGGAAGTCTTTCTTCACAGATGGCACAGCTTGTAAGAGATGTGTCGGATACAATACCAGTAGTAATAGTAGGTGTAAACGAGGGTAAGGCAGATTATAACAACTGTATATATACCAATACTATGACAGCAGAGCAGGCGCGCATTATGGCTATGCTATGGCTTACAAGAAGTAAAAATATTAGTGACTGGCAGTGGCAGAGGGCGTTGTGATATCAAAGAGCCATAGGATGAATTCAGTCACTATTATATAATTGCGTTAATATACGTATGTGTGAATATATACAATACAGCGATTGAATAATGCAGCATTTTATGGTATTATATACAATATATGTTGTAATGAGTTGAACAATTTAGCATGTTTTGCTGTATTATGTAGGATTGTCTTGTTGTTATGTCATTACACACTTTAGAAAGGAACAGTTAATTATGGATCAGACAAAAATACAGGATATTGTAAGACACATCACAAAGGATGAAGATTATGGTGTGGAAATGATGGAAAAGCTTACTTTAGCTGATGCGGTTGAAGTTATGACACAGATGCTGCCTACACTTAAGAAGAGGGCTAAGGAGCAGGGAAATCATAATGATCTTACATATTTTACAAGAATAGAGAAGATATATGAAAAGGTTATGGCAGATAAGCTAAGAAAAGAAGAGCATCTGTGGGTTGTATATTGTAATACAACAGGATATCCTTATATGATAGATGATGATATTATGGTGCTTTATAATAACAAGAATGCATCACTGCTTGAAAAGAAGCTTAAGCTCTCAGGATATGAGGTGTCAGTTGGTGTAGAGAATAAGGATCAGTTTGGCATGGAATTATGTCATATGTATAGGAATGGATATAAGAATATCAGACTTACAGATGGTGATAAGAATGTGTATATTATTCCAAGAGAGGTGTTTGGTACATATGAGGAATTCTTCAGAGATGATTATGTTACTAATCCTGGTCTTCAGAATGCAATGATAGGCTTCTTTCAGGAGTTCAGAAAGAATACAGATAAGGATTCAATTGCACAGCTTCTTGATAAAAGAGAGAATAATATGTTAAGAATTATGGTTAATTCCGAGTTTATGGTTCCTTGTGTAAAGGAGGAGACAGAGGAAGAGGTATCTATTGCACATCATTTTATAGATGTTACAGAGCAGGTAAGCCATAAGGAGGGTGAGCAGGTTATTGCAATACCAGCGTTCACAGATGGATTCGAGATGGATAAGTGCTATAAGGGACAGTATGAGAATATGCTATATTCCTATAAAGAGCTGGTTGCAGCTATAGAAGAGTTAGGTGCGTCAGGAGCAATATTTAATCCACTTGGCGTAAGCTATTTTGTTCCAGTTGAGACACTTAAGAAGATTGGAAAAGATTTCTGTTAGTCTGTCAGATAGCTGTTTATGACAGTTATTTATGACAACTATTTATGACGGCTGTTTATGACAGCTATATTAATTACAGAGTATACGATATATTAAGTATTATGATAAGGATGTGATATTGGAGCTATCACATCCTTTTTTGTATGGTTACACTTAACAGTCAGGTGTTTTTATTAAGAAAATGTATATAGAACAGGAAAATGTATGTTATAGAGGGCTGATGTAAAGGTAATAATGGTATATCTACGCATCTTTTATAAAAATGTTTTATAAAAGTATTGGCAAAATCAGATTTATGTTGTAAACTAAGAATGAAATTAATGTAGCAAAAACAAGCAGGTAAATATCTCTCCTAACTAGAGGAGAATATGCTAAATTAAGCATATGGATTTTACTTCGTAAAAACAAGGAGGTATATATGTGGGTAGCAGATTTACAGAATGGTAATTACAGGAATCCTATACTTTATGCGGATTATTCAGATCCAGATGCAATAAGAGTTGGAGAAGATTATTTTATGATTGCATCAAGCTTTTCCAATTCACCAGCACTTCCAATATTACATTCTAAGGATCTTGTTAATTGGAAGGTAATTAATTATTGTTTAAAGCATGTTCCGGAGTTCAGATATAATAATCCAATGCATGGATGTGGTGTGTGGGCACCATCTATAAGATACCATGAAGGTACTTATTATGTATGTTTCCCTATGCCTGATGAAGGAATATATATGACAACAACTAAGGATCCATGGGGAGAATGGAGTAAACCAGTTAATATAAGAGCTGGTGCAGGCTGGATAGATCCATGTCCATTCTGGGATGATGATGGAAGTGCATATCTTGTTGCTGGCGTAGCTAAGAGCCGTATAGGTTATAAAAGCGTGCTGAATATAGTAAGAATGCAGCCAGATGGTCTTGGAATATATGGAGATGAAGTCAGGATATTTGATGGTAATGAGAACGACCAGATAACAATAGAAGGACCAAAGATGTATAAACGTAATGGATACTATTATATTTTTGCACCAGCAGGCGGAGTTAAGACAGGCTGGCAGACGGTATTGCGTTCTAAGAATCCATTTGGCCCATATGAATATAAGGTTGTATTAAGACAGGGAAGTTCACCTGTTAATGGACCACATCAGGGTGCATGGGTAGATACAGTTACAGGAGAAGACTGGTTTTTACATTTCCAGGATGTATATGCAGCAGGAAGAATAACACATCTTCAGCCTATGCATTGGGAGAATGACTGGCCTATAATTGGTGTGAACAAGGAAGGCAATGATTATGGCGAACCAGTTATGGAATATAGAAAGCCAGATATAGGAAAAACAAGTGAAGAGCTTGCTGATAGTAAGAAATATCCTGTTTGTGAGCCAGATACAACAGACGAATTCGATACGGCTAAGATGATGCCACAATGGCAGTGGAATGCCAATTATGATGATAGCTGGTATGAAACTAAGACAGATGTATATGGCAATAAATCAGAAAATGGTTCATACATAAAGCTTAATGCGGTATTAACAACACCATTAAGACCAGTTGGTGATTACCGTAATCTTCTTATTCAGAAGTGGCCGGCACCTGAATTTACCTGTGTTACGAAAATGAGCCTATATGGACTTAAGGATGGCGACTATGCTGGAATAGTGTCACTGGGAATGGATTATATTTCACTGGGAATTGCAAGAAATGCGGGTGAATATGCTATAAGAACAGTCAGAGGAAAGCAGAGCTTTGATTGTGAGGTGGCATATACGGATGAGAAGATTGATAATGAGCCTATAGATTCAAAGAAATTTACTGATGATATGAAAACTATATACCTTAAATATACAGTTAAAAGGACAGGC
Source organism: uncultured Lachnospira sp. (assembly GCA_934358235.1). GTDB lineage: Bacteria > Bacillota > Clostridia > Lachnospirales > Lachnospiraceae > Lachnospira. The sequence continues at coordinate 1,028 of CAKRKK010000169.1, read as the reverse complement.
TCTAAACAGACAAAGGAAATGGCATTATTAGTTGATAATGTTCCTGTTGAAGAAGCAAGTCTTGAGATAAGTTTTGATGGAAATAATTATCAGAATGCCGTAAGCTATACAGCTAAGGCAGGCCGTTGGGTAGGTGTTAAAAATGGTATGTTTGTAAGCCATGATAATACAGTTGCGAACGAAGAAAATGGATATGTTACAGTAGATTACGTCAGATACATGTAGGATAATTGTAAGAAATATGCAGTTATGGCAGTCTAAGAAAGCATCAGCTATCTTGGACTGCCATACATAATTAATTTAATATACCTAATAGAACTAATAGAATACGTGATCACCGATAATTGTGCCTCCTTTATCAACGGAGCTGTCATACATATGGAAATACAAGGCATTGATAGTTATGTGTCCGTTAAGGACTTCATTTGCAGCCTTTGTGCATTCAGAGTCTGCACCTTTTGCAAGAACGATTGCAAAGCGTCCGCTGGCAACAGGAGTAAACTGATAAGGTGCGTATAAAACGGCCTGAAGGGTATTGCCGAATTTTGGGCTGTTTATTCTGTTGACAATAACACTTCCAACAGCAAGCTTTCCTTCATAAGATTGATTTCCAGCTTCACATTCTATAATAGCAGCCATCATAGAAAGGTCGCTTGAATCATAACTGATAGGCGTGCTGTTAATCACTTCTTCATTTTTAGCCATTTTTCTTATCTCTTCAAGCTGTCTTGCAGCAGCTTCCTCTTCGAGCTTTTTTTCATATTCCAATGCAAGTGCCTCAGCATTTTTAATACTTTCAGAATTAGTATCAAGCTTTGACTGCTTTGTGCCAATAAGGCTCTTGATGTTATTAGACTGGGTGATAGCCTGCTGCTTTAGCGAAATAAGCTCTGTCATATCATTATTGAGAGCTATTTTGTTCTGATTAAGAGTTGTTATAAGGTCATTCAGCTCGGCTAACATAGAACGGTCATAGCTTGATATCTGAAGAGCATAATCAGTTTTCTTAAGAAGGTCAGCCATACTGG
>CAKRKK010000168.1 GCA_934358235.1 uncultured Lachnospira sp. | reverse complement strand
GAAACAATCTGACATATAAATGGCAGTACATGATGAAAGACCAGAATACGTGGAAAGATTTTATCAATGGAAATACAGGTACAATGAAGAAAGTGCTTGGAGATACATATGATGACCTTAAAGTGAGGGTTATTGTAAGTGATGCAGACGGAAACAGCGTAACAAGCAATACTGTAAATGTAACGATAATTAAATCTGAAGATTGGGAACTTCCGATTATGTAGAATATAAGAGAGGTCTCCAAAGTTTAGTGGGGGTTCCAAAAGTTTTTTAGGGGTATTTCGTAGGGCTTCTTAAATCGAACTATGAATAGATGACACAGGCAGATCCTTCGATCTGCCTGATCTATTAATTCCAAACGGCACAGATCCAAAATCTGCGCAAGTAGGTAATAATCCGTAAGTAGGGAATAAGTAAGCACAAAATAATTCGATGGATTGCAACAAGTTAATTATCACCTCATAATTAGTATCAGAAAATGCTAGCATTTTACTCTAATTATTATGAGGTAAAATCTATGAGAACATCAAGAGTACCAGTCGAAGAACAATACCGCCTAATCATGGAATGTCGCAAAAGCGGACTGTCTGATCATAAGTGGTGTTTAAACAATGATATTAATCCAGATACCTTTTACAACTGAGTTAAGCGTTTCTGCAAGAAAGGCTGCGGAGATATTCTCAAGAAAAACCAGCTGTCAACCTATGAACAGTTTCATAAGGAAGTTGTAAAAATTGAGATGAATTCCATTTCTGTTCCGACTGACATGAATAAAAATACTGATACAGCTGCAATGGAGTTAATGATTGGAAAAATTAATATGCGTATTTCAAACAAAACGGATCTATTGCCAATTAGGATCTTTCGGAGGAAGAAATCATCCACATTTATGGAAAACGCAGGCAAATCGAAGTGTTTTTCAAGACTTGTGAAGAAATCTATACTGTTTTTCAGGCAACAGAAGCACAAATAGATGCATTTATTGATATCTTTGTAAATCGGCTGCCGAATGTTATACAGAATTCATTAGCCAAGTCATCAGTATTGAATTAAACTGCTATTTTGCTACTTGCATGGTTGAATTTTCAAGGTGTTGATCTTATTTTGGGAATGGGAAGTTTTAGTAAATAAAAACAAAGAGGATAATGAATGATGGATGTGGTAATAAATTTATTAGAACTTATGAAGAACTTCGGTGTTGAATCCGCAGTTGCTATGGCTCTGTTCATTGCTGCATTTACCATAATCTTCGCTGTGTATAAAGAGAAGGTTTTAAAGTACATTCTGCATGAGCGAAACGTTTGGGGAGTTGTTTTTTCATTGGGTATATGCTGGTGCGGATTTTTTCCTATCTCAATGTGGAATGATTTCGCATCTTGCATTTTATATGCTGCTGATTTTAGATGTCCTGTATCTGGCTTTGAAGATTGTAATAGAACACAGCCCGATTATGAGTACGTACATCGGGAACTGAAACGTGTTGGAGTTACGAAATAGCTACATAGGGTTATGGACGCAGTATAAATATTGATTATCATGTATTTTTGAGTATAACCGTTACTCCTGCTAAGTCAATGTACTGGTATTGGAATGCGGCTGCAGGCTATATGTAATAATAAGAATATGGTATCATAGTTATGGTAATCATGTAATTAAGCGAAAAGAGGAACCCAAAGATGAAATTTATCAAAACCAAGATATTTATAAGCATAGTAGTTATATTAGCATTTGCAATTGTACTTTATATAGCAGTTATTTTTTTCGGAAACAGTAAGAAATCTGATGATGCCACAGAAATAAAGGCTACAGAAGCAACTGAATCAACAGAAGCAACTGAAGAAACAGATACATCTCAAGAGACAGAAACTAATAGGGTACAGCAGAACGGGAACAACACAGATGCTGCAGATAGCTCAGATGGTTCTGTAAAAGATTCCGGTGCATCGTCAGATGGCAATTCAACAGGCAGTGATTCGTCGGATAATGGAGCAATCTCTAAAGATGATTACGGGACAGATATTATGTCAAATGACGATAGTGGAGCAGATAATGGTAATGGAGCAGATGGTTCAGATTCATCAAAAGTACAGAATGTTCCGAATAGCGGTAATGGTAATACCGGAAATGGTAGCAATAACAATAGTAGCAATAGTAGTAATAGTAGTAATAGTAATAATAGTAATAATAGTAATAATAGTGATGATAACAGTGATTCATCAGATGACAGTTCATCAGGTAGTGGCGTTATAGAGTTACCTATTATACCAATTGATTAGCACATTGTAATTAACAAGAGAAGCGTGAAAGGATTATATTTATGAAAAAGAAATTTGTAGGGATTTTATTAACAGCAACGTTAATTGTTTCATCTAATTTTGGAATGAATGTTGAAAACGTATTTGCTGATACTGTGAATGATAGTGATAATAGCACAGTAAATGTACTATTACAATCTGGAACTCAGGACAAAAATCAGTCTCAGTCAGCTACCGGAGGGTATATAAAGAGTGATCTAGACTACAATACTCCTGTATATGATCCGGGAATTGCCATGTATTCTATGCTTCCGGATGCATATCCGGGTAGTGTTAGTGAAGTTACATCAAAATACCCATCATATAGAAATCAGAACCCTTATGGCACCTGTTGGGCATTTGCATCTACTGGACTTGCTGAGTTTGACTTGATTAATGATGGTTCTGCGGATCAGAATGTTGATTTAAGCGAGCTGGCACTTGCATACTATACATTTAATTCGGTTACGGATCCTCTGGGTGGAACTACCGGTGATTATACTAAATATTATAACGAAAATGCGACTACATCATATTTGAACTATGGTGGTAATTTCGAAATGGCAGCCCGCAGATATGCACAGTGGGTTGGACCTGTAAATGAAAGTCTTGTTCCATATAGTCAGGCGGCATCGGTACTTAAGAACGGACTTGATGACTCCTATGCCTACAACCTTGATGAGGCACATTTGGAAAATGCATATATGGTCAATATTAAGCAGTCTCCTGATGATGTAAAAAAAATGATTATGGAGCATGGAGCCGTTGGTGTTATGTATCAGCACGATGATTATTCGCTTGGTTGGAATGATAGTACGTATCAGTATGCGTATCATGATGATGATTTAAGTGGTGGCGGACATGCAGTTATGGTAGTCGGCTGGGATGATAATTTTTCTAAGGATAATTTTACTGCAGCATCAAAACCTGTAAAAGATGGGGCATGGCTTGTGAGAAACAGTTGGGGAATATACGCAAGCTATTTCTGGATGTCATACGAGACATATTCACTTGCTGATACAGCATGGGTATTTGATTTTGATGCTAATGATGGATATGATAATAATTATCAGGTTGATGGTGGAATTATGGGATATCCAGATAAAAATCATAGGGTATTGATGAATATATTTGATGCACAGGAGAAGCCGGATGATGAATACGAGGAACTTAAGGCAGTTTCATTGACGTTTTCCCAAAATGCAGGGGTAAATTATAAGATTGATGTTTACACAGATATAAAGGATACTGTGAATAATAAGCTTGGCTCCTCATCTGGTGCAGTCATTAATGGAACAAAGCAGTATTTAGCTACAACTACAGGAACCACGACATATGCTGGAATACATACTATACAGTTGAAAAAACCTGTTAAATTAACTCCGGGTAGTAAATTTGCGATAGTGGTAACGTTGGATACCGCGGCATTGGATTATGAACAGGCATCAAGCGTAGGAACAGGAGATAATCTGAGTATACCTATATGGGATTGTGGAGTTAGTCGTGGAAATAACAAGAGCTTTTATTATAGTGGTGGACGATACTATCCATATTACTGGGGTAACTACTGCATAAAAGCATTTACATCTAACGAAACAGCAAAAGAAGAACCACAGAATAAATTCAATCCAAAGGGATATTCTCTTTATTTGGCAGAGCATATCGGTGCACAGCTTTATGCAGCATTATCATCAGATATACTTGACGATACCGGAGCAAAAGTAAGATTTACATATCTGGACGGCTCATATGTGGACAAGCCTTTATCTGATTTTGAGACAAAAACATATAATAATGAAGACGTTAAGAAACTTACTTATGAAGCTGTTCCGGCAAAGCTCACAGAAAAAGTTGATATAAGTATTATAAAGAGTGATGGAACCCAGAGTAACAGCTATGCATTTTCACCGGCAGATTATCTTGATAAATTTATTGCCGGTATAAAAGAGGACAATGGCTATCTGGGAGAAAAAAAGGCAATCGCTAAAACTCTACTTAACTATGGTGCATATGCGCAGCTTTATTTTGACGAGAATACATCAGACCTGGCAAATAAAAATCTTACAGAAAATGCAGTTGAAACATTATCTGTAGATGACATATTAAAGAATACAGTAGATGAGGACACATCGAAGCTCAGCAATGATGATTTAGAGTATATCGGCACATCATTGGTTTGCACGGATGATACAGCTATGAAAGTATACTTTGTAAACAAAAATCAACTTACGCTGGATCAGATTAAGCAGAAGTATGATATTAAAGTGAACGGTGATAGTCATTATGCGAGCAATAGTAATTATGAGATAACACTTGATGGAAGTCTTATGTGTATTAAGATAGAGGAACTTTATCCGTATATGCTGTCAGCAAATTATACTATTCTGACTACTAATAAGGATAGTAGTGATACAGCAGAGGGCGTGGTAAGTCCGTATTCTTATATTAGGAAAGCAGTGCAGGGAAAGGATGAGAAGCTTGCCAATCTGTGTAAGGCTATGTATCTGTATGGAGAGGCAGTGGAGCATTTTGTGACACCAATGACTAATTGATATTAAGAGATAATGTTGTATGATAATTGATAGAGGATGATTGAATAATGGCTAAATTACTGTATAAGTATATGACACTTGAATCTTTAGCTTTGATTTTGAAAAGCAGAAAGTTAAGGTTTAATCCGTTGAGAAAAATGGACGATATGTAGGAAGTAGAGACTGCTGATGAATTTCAATTTGCTAATTATGTATTTATTTCATCATGGATGGATCAACCTAAGGAAGTTATTCCAATGTGGAAACTTTATTCAACTACTTACAATGGAATTAGACTGGGAATGAAGGAAACCCCATTTAAGAAGTATGTACTTACTAAAAGTGATTTTGAAATAGGGCTACCGCAATCCCACTGGCTTTAGACGGTGGGTTAAGGTAGCCGGAAGCGGAGGTTTGTGGTATACTTGCGTTATGGGAACGTGGAAATCAAAAAACAGACACAAATATTTGTTACAGTATCATATTATTTTCGTATG
>CAKRKK010000167.1 GCA_934358235.1 uncultured Lachnospira sp. | reverse complement strand
ATATGGTCAACATTACCATAATCTACAACACTCTTTCTTCTCATAAGACCATATACATTATAGCCCTTTTCAAGAAGCAGTTCAGCTAAATATGAACCATCCTGACCTGTTATTCCTGTGATTAACGCATTCTTCATAATCAATCTCCAATCCAATCTATTATAAATACTGTGTCTTGCCCTCTTCTCTTAATTTGGCAAGTACTTTCTTGATTTCTCCTGCATTTTCCTTTGTTGAAATAAGTGTTGCATCTTTTGTATCAACAACTATCATATCTCTTAATCCAACTGTTGCAATAAGCTTTTCCGCGCCCTCTATAACACAGTTCTGTGTATTAACTGTAACAACATTGCCATTGACAACATTGCCATTGTCATCGTTTTCTTTAATACGTCCAACTGCAAGCCATGAACCTACATCATCCCAGCCAAAATTACCAGCTAATGTATAGATATCTGAAGCCTTCTCCATGATACCATAATCTACTGACTGTGACTCAAGTCCAGGGAACTCTGCCTGAAGAACTGTATCTTCGTCAGGTGTTCCGACAGCCGCCTTAATCTTCATAAGACCATCAAATGTTGATGGCATAAACTTATTAAAGCATTCAAGTATTGTAGAAACCTTCCATACAAACATTCCCGAATTCCAAAGATATGAACCATCTGCAAGATATGACTTAGCTGTATCTAAATCTGGCTTCTCAACGAATTTCTCTACAGAATATGCAACGCCATCGCAATTATTCTTATTGTACTTGATATAACCATATCCTGTTTCTGGATAATTAGGTGTTATACCAACTGTTACAAGGTTACTTCCCTTTTCTGCAACCTCACATGCATTAACAAATGTATCCTTAAATATATCATTACTCTTAATAAGATGGTCTGATGGCAATACTATCATAACTGCATCATCATACTTAGCTGCTACATGAACTGCCCCCAGTCCTATACATGGTGCTGTATTTCTTCCTATAGGCTCACAAAGAATATTCTCTTCTGGAATACCTGGAAGCTGCTGCTTTACAAGTTCTCTGTAATTAGCATTAGTTGCTATATATACATCCTCTATATCAACTAATGGACTTATTCTCTCTACTGTCAGCTGAATCATTGTCTTACCATCATCGGTTAATGACAAAAACTGCTTTGGAAGATTAACTCTGCTTCTAGGCCAGAATCTTTCTCCTTTTCCGCCTGCCATAATTAATGCTGTTTTTTTCATGATATACCTCGATTCTTAAGAAAATATCGTAGTGGTAAAGTTTGCAAAAATGCACACTTTCACACTTATATATGTTGTTGAATTATATCCTTATTATATACTTTTGTCAATATTTTACCAGTCCATAATTACGCTAACACCCCTCGATTTTCTGCCTTTTCTGACAAAAAAAGCCAGATACACTTCTGCATCTGACTTTATAATTAATTATCTGCCAAAAGGCTTTTTCTCTGCTTGATATAGAATATAACTCCAAGAACCACCCATACATGCATCGGACTTAACTGTCTTTTTAACTCCTCTGACTTTACTTCATTATTACTAATGCTTAATATAACCTTTCTGTGTTCATTTGCATACGCAAGCATACATTATGTTGAACAAAAACACCAGTACTTTTTACATATAATTTACATCTTTATTTTTGTTGTATATTATACTTCTTCATAATATCATCAAATTCATCATAATGAACAAATATAAATTTCCCTAAATCTGTAGCTTTTGCATCTGCCGGAATTATAAGCAGCGACCACAGCTGTTCACTCGCAGCCGGGTCATCAGGATATACATCCGCAACTAAATCATTAGGTGCAACATGGAATCTTACAACATCTTTATCTCCAACCTGATATACATCTTCCCCATAAGCCGATGCATCTTCAAGGCATGAAGAAGCTATTGTCGCATTTAAGTTAGTAAATGTAATCTTAGAATTATCTACTGCCAGTTCATCCTGATGAACATTTTTATTCTTAACAAGAACTGCTGGATTCTGATATAAATTTACACCACCATGATCTGCTGTTATGATAATAGTAGTATTGTCATACAGTCCTTTAGCTTTAAGTTCCTCAATATATTCTGAAATAATCTTGAATGAACCTCTTATCTGACTGTCAACTCCAACTGAATTTTCTTCTACACGCTCAGCATTCTCATTCATAACATAAGGACCATGTGCTCCATTAAGATGATACATAACAAATGTATTCTTCTTATCCTGAGCTGTTATTCCGTTGTTCTTGTAATCTTCATAGAACTGTACATCATCCATTTTATACATATTAGATGAGTTGTCCTTAATAGCAACATAATTACTAAAATCTCCTGTATATAACCAGAAATGCTGCTTTAAAAACTGTGGCATCGCATAAAATGACACCAGCTTGTACAGGCATCCATAGAAACCTCTGTTTGAAGTAACAACATATTCCTGCTCAAATTTAAGATTATCAACATTTTCCTTATCACAGTAATCAAGATAAAAATACTCTGTATATAGCTTTACCTGATAATTCTCATCCTGAAGATCTTTAAACAATGTTGAACTTTCATATGATTCCTTATAGAAATCGCTTGTTTCCTGTTTTGCATTATAATCAATTTTACCAGTAAGAATTGTAGGAATTCCCAATACTGTTGGAGAACCACCCGCAACAGCATCTTTGAAATATGTAAAATCCTTCAGTTCATCTTTATATTCATCAACTGAAAGTGCCATATCCTCAAACCAGCTTGCATCAAGTGTATCGACAACGAACATAACTGTGTTCTCTTTAGACGACAACTCAAACTCACCATTCTTGGTTACTGCAAAGTCATTAACAATTGTCTTGTGTGTTGTCATTATCATAACAACTAAAGATACAAGCTGCATTGCAGTTAATAACATGCTTCCCCATCTTGCAATGAGTTCCATTACATTTTTCTTAAATATGTAAATAACCTGTGGCGCAACAAAACATATTATCCATGCCACTATACTGATTATTCCATTAACCTTATATGCTGACCAGTTTATCTGATTACCATTAAGTGACTTAAATGCCGGGTTAAGAAAATTACCCTGTACATAAAATCCCAGGCCCAGACTCAATACAAGTAATACATATGAATCAAAGATTCTCTGCTTAAACATCAATGCACCAACTATATATATAGCGAGCAGCATTATCGCAGCAAGTATAAGAATCACCGGTACAATTTCCCCGAAATCTACTGAAAACTCATCAATATTGCTCAAATATAATGAACTCGGCATATACACTGCAAATGTAAAAACAAGAAACAGTGATACAGGAAGGAGTTTTAATATTCTCTTTTTAAACATCTTTTCTCTCCTGCCTGTTCTATTTGTCTTCAGTAGAAGCCTTGTTTACCACGATGTCATCGCTCTCTACTTCTTTATTTCTATTCTCATCAATACCAAGCTTTTCGTTAACCTTCTTCTTAGCCTTTCTCCAATAGATACCTACAGCAGCACCAACTGCAATTACAACACCTGCAATAGCCTGAATAGCATAAGTCATAACTGATGGATCAATATAACCACCTACCATAATTGAATTAAACATTTTAAATCCTCCTGCTTTAATTATTTTTCTTTTCTTGTATTTTTTTAATAACTTCGCCTATTATGTATTCTGCACCAACCTCTGCACTATGACCGAGGTTATATACATACTCATTAACAAATTTTTCAATTCTGTCTTTGTATTTATCAGCGTTATTGAGCATTTCCTCTACAACTTCCGGAACCTTGTCCATCTCATCAGGTTTTAATGTAGCGCCAATACTCTCTCTCATCCATATGTTGATAGGTTCGACATCTATCTTCTTATATTCCGGATTCATAACCTTCATAGGTGTATCAATAAATAATACCGGTTTACATGTTGTATAAGCATATTCATATGCTATACCCGACCAGTCTGTAATCATCATATCAGCCTCGAACACCGTACTGTTAGATGAAAAATCTGTCTGAATTTCAATATCTTCATCAGAGGCAAATCTCTGCTTTAATTCTTCCATTCTCTCCGGCATATGTCTTACATGCTGTGGATGAGGTCTTACAGTAACCTTATATCCGTGCCCTTTAAGATTATCAAGAAGCGCATCCAGACAGCTGTCCACAATATTATCTTTCTGCCATGATGGCGCAATAAGAATTGATTTCTTATCTGACGGCTTCTTTTCCATCTTTTTGTAATCTTCAATCATGGAATCAAGGAGGCTGTATCCCCATTCAACAATTGTTTTCTTAGGCAGTCCATATACTTCCTCTGTCTTTTCAATTTCCTCTTTATGATGTTTTCCTGTGCATAAAACCGCATCAAAATGATCCATTGAACCTTTTCTCATTGTCATGTTAAGACTATCCATGCAATGTGGTATATAGACATATTCAACATCTTTCCTTATGTAGCTTCTCTTAATATGATAATTTTCAAGGTCCGGCATTGTCATTACAACAACATCCGCATCAAGCTTCATCATAAGCGTTATAAGTTTCTTTTCACCTATATAATAAGCCTTTATCTGGTCATTCTTTTCTGCAAGTTCAAATATAGTATCCTCTGGATCACTTGTTATGTAATGAATAACAATATTAGTATTTTTAAGAATATACTCTATAATTCCCTGATAATACTTATAAAATCCCTTATTTTCTGAATAGAAAACAAGATGTTTATTTACTATTGAGAAAAATCTCTTATAATCAGCCCTCTCTTTTTTTGCATATGGATTTTTCTGGAAAAGCTTTCTCTTTGCTGTACTTCCACCTATTCCCTCTAATGCCGCAAGTTCCTGTTTGCTGGCTTCAAGATCTTCATAATCAACATAGTTCTTAGGATTAATAGCCCAGTTTAAAAGATAAAGCTGAAGTATTGCAAATAAATTACTTGCTACCCAGTATAATGCCACACCTGCTGGAACAAACCATCCAAGATATAATGAAAGTCCAACAGATAAAATCATCATTCCATACTTGTTAAGCTTTGACTGTTCAGCCTGCAAAACATTGCTTGCATTCTGTGCAACGCATAATAACCATGCTGAAATTCCTGCAATAACAGGAACTATAATATCTATTCCACCTACTTCCGATGGCACCCAGCTTAAATTAATTCCCAGAAAACTCATTTTAAGATTCTTTATTGAATCAAGAGTTGCTGCAATATCAACATTAGTAAACTGTGACTGCAAGGCAAGGAACTGTCCTTCATAAGTTCCATTTTTTATGCTTTCTACAACGGCAAGCTGAATTGAAGAAGACTCCGGGTCTGCACCCGTAGCTGCTATAATCAGACCATTAAAAGCATTTATTAAATCCTTTGGCAGATGTAACAGATAATCCAAAGGATGATATATAACTGCCACAAGTCCAAGTAAAAGTATAATCTGTATCGCCAGTGGTATGAGTGATGCAAGCGGATTATATTTTTCTTTCTTAAACAGCTTAGACTGTTCATCTGCTATTGCATCC
>CAKRKK010000166.1 GCA_934358235.1 uncultured Lachnospira sp. | reverse complement strand
ACACCGTGCTGACCAAGTGCTGGACCAACTGGTGGAGCTGGTGTAGCCTTGCCGGCAGGAATCTGTAATTTAATATAACCTGTTACTTTCTTTGCCATTGTGGCACCTCCTAATTATAAATGTGGTTTATGGCGGCTATTAAGCCTCCCACGGGTAATATGCACACCTGATTGTATGCCTGTCATAAATGTGCAGTCCTGATGTATCAAGCCTGCATAAATACCTGACCTGTATTACCTTGATTACAATACCTTCACATTCGTGAAGTCTACTTCGACCGGTGTTTCACGCTCGAACATTTCAACATTAATAGTGACGCACTGTCTGCTCTCATTAATGTTTACAATCTGACCAGTCATATTCTCGCAGGAACCTGAAAGAATCTTAGCCTGGTCGCCAATCTTTCCAGCGAACTGGATTACTGGCTTAGTCTCTTCAACTGAACCATTCTCGTCATCGATACCGAATGATCTTACCTCAGCAGGAGATAATGGTACTGGCTTTGATCCAGGACCAACGAACCCTGTTACGCCTCTGGTATTTCTGACAACATACCAACTGTCATCATTCATCACCATCTTTACAAAGACATATCCAGGGAACACCTTTCTCTCAACAGTCTTTGTCTTACCATTGTTAACCTCGGCTACTGTTTCAACCGGAACAAGTACATCAAAGATCTGATCCTGAAGATTTCTGTTCTCAACTGTCTTTAAGATGTTAGCCCTTACATTGTTCTCATATCCTGAGTAAGTATGAGCCACATACCATTTTGCTTCGTCCATCTGATCACCTTTTCCTTACTTTACAATGAATTCAATTCCAAAGCGAACAATCAAGTCCACAACTGAAATAATTACACCTAATAATACGGATACAACCAATACAGCGATGGTTTCCTTTGTAAGTGATTTCTGGTCTGGCCAAATGATCTTAGAGAACTCTGCCTTAAGTCCCTTGAACCAGCTCTTTTTCTGTTTCTTTGTCTTAACAGCTTCACTCATCTTAATACCTCACTGATACTAATTACTTTGTTTCCTTGTGTAATGTGTGTGACTTACAGAACTTGCAATACTTCTTAGTTTCCATTCTGTCTGGATGGGCTTTCTTTTCCTTAGTCATGTTGTAATTGCGCTGTTTACACTCTGTACATGCCAATGTTATCTTTACTCGCACAACTTCCACCTCCAATTATTTATTTTGCAGGTGTTATTAACACCAATTGGTTTTTCTTTATCTCCCGAATTGTTGGGTTAATTCAGGGCATAAAAAAAAGACCGCTTCCAATAGCCAGCCTAATATATCATATTATGTAACAACTCGTCAACCCATTGAGCATAATTTTATTATTATTTTCTTACTTTTATTTCTTTTTATGTATATCTTATGTATATCGTTTCATAAAAATTTGTTATAAAATAATACAACAAAAGCATTGCAAAATCAAGTCTTTCCTTATAAAATAAATATGATTGGAACAAGCATACGTATGATACATATGTAGATTGATTATACAGACAAGGAGGTGACTGTTATGATCAGTAGTGTATATAGCTACTACCTGTCCCAGTATGGACATAAGATGAATTCCAAGCACGACACTCATACTAAATCACAGCTTAAGAACACATACAGCAAGGTCGTTAAAATAAACAGCCAGACTCCTGTATACAAGCTTGACCTGTCGAGTGCTGCACAGAAATATGCTATCGACCTTAAGGAGAATGCCCGCGCACTAGAGAACATAACTATGGATTTATCTGACAGTACTGGCGAGATGACCTTTAAGAAGTCAGCCGTTTCAAGTAACCCATCTGCTGTACACGCTGATTATATAGGCGATTCAAGCATGGCAGCCAGTGATGAAACCTTTGACGTGGCCGTCAGGCAGCTAGCATCCACGCAGATTAACACCGGTAATTATCTACAGCCACGTTCCAGACTAATACAGCCAGGTGACTATTCCTTTGATCTTAACATCAATAATCTTACCTATGAATTCCAGTTTACCGTTGACAATAACGAAACTGTAAACAACATACAGAATAAGCTTGCAAGGCTTATCAACAGATCGAACATAGGCTTGACAGCAGATATTAAGGAAGATAACCTTGGCAATACAGCCATTAATATTGAATCAGAGGCCACCGGAGTAAGTGGTTCTACCCCTGTTATATTCAGTATAGAGCCAAGTGGTGCCGACAATAAGGAGAATGATACAGCCAATGGCAGACAGACTGATGTTTCACGCAATGCAGCCGCTGTTAACACGCTCGGACTAGACAGGGTATCCCGCTATCCGTCGAACGCCATATTTAGCATAAACGATGAAGAACGTTCTTCCATGACTAATCTTGTAACTATTAACAAGGCATATTCGCTGGAATTCGCTGACACAACTGAAAGCCCGGCGAACATCAGTCTTAAGGCTGATGCAGACTCTATTGCAGAAAGCATAAGCGAGCTTGTATCCGGATATAACAGTCTTATATCCGTAACCGGCAATCAGGATAACAACAGATTTCAGGGGACGGAACGGTTATATAAAGAAATAACCTCCATAGCCCGTTCGCATAAAAGGCAGCTTGAAAGCAACGGACTTATCATTAATACAGACGGAACTATAAGCACAGATAAAGAAGTAATCAACGAGGCTGCTAAGAGCAACCAGCTAAGCGATGTATTTGAAAGCCTGAATTCCTTTAAGGATTCCATAAGAAATAAGGCTGAGAACATCGCACTCAATCCTATGGACTATGTTAACAACAAGATAATTGCTTATAAGAATCCTACACGTACCTATAACGATCCTTACAACCTCTCCGCCTATACCGGTATGATGTTTAACGGATACATATAATATACAAGAATAACTTTGCAATATAATACCCCCGGCAGCTATGTACTATTCATAACTGCCGGGGGTTACTATATACCATTATAGCTTTATCATATCAGCTTTACAACATTATACCATATTATACCATATCAACGTCTAATCAGTCCTCCAGCAGCGCGTCTACAGCCTCCTGATCTATATCCCCATTATCATATCTTGGTAAAGGCTCCTTAACAAGCTTAATCTTCTGGATTTCCCATCTAAAGCCCTTTCTTTCATTATATCTGTTGATAAGTCTTATAAATCTGTCTTCACGCGCCTCCTTATCAATAGGCACAATAATCGCTGTAAGCTTATCATTGTGAAGAGTTACATAGCTCTCTGCCACGCCATCCAGCGCTGTTATCTGCCTTATAGTAACCGTACGGCTTATCTTTTCACCTGTTGGAAGAAGAATAATCTCAGGATTACGTTTAAGAAGAACAAGGCGTCCTTTTTCGTTAATTCTGCCAAGGTCACCTGTATGATACGCCCCATCCTTTATCACGCGTGAGGTATAGCTTTCATCATTATCATAGCCCTTCATAACACAATCACCACTAATAAGTATTTCACCATCTGCAGCTATCGTTACCTGTGTTTCCTTAAAAAGCTTATAGGTTCCATCCATTGTATCATTAATTCCTATACAGCCGGAGGTTTCTGTCATGCCATAGACATTATAAACCTTTAAATCTCTGTCATTCAGTGCTTCAAAAAGCCTGAATGGACAGCTTGCACCGCCTATAATAATAGTTCTTAAACTACTATTAAATGCCTTAACTCTCTTAAGATAGTCAACCATAGAAGGAGAGCCTGGCAAAATAGTAGGATTATAGTAGTAAGTATCAGCATCTATGTGCCTTAACCCTCTTCCCACACATACACATGCACCATTATGCAGAGGCCATATAAGACTATATATATATCCGAATATATGGTGAAGTGCAATCTGGGTAAGCACCTTATCATCCTCTTCACATATACAATACTCATTGAGCTCATCAACTGTATTAAGAATATTCTTGGTTGTAAGTACAACAGCCTTATCACACTCCTGTGGGACTGCTGTAAGCATAAGGATATTTCCCTCATTAACATCCTCAGCGGCATACACAAGCCCCGTCACATCATCCTTCTCAGCGTCAGGCAGCATAATCGCATCGCTATCAGCGAGTATATACTGATTAGTAGATGTGAGCACATAATCAACACCTACCTTCTTTAATATCGAACTACGCGTATTCTGCGGAAGAAAGAAGTCTACCAGCAGAATATCTTTACCTGCAAGTATCGTTCCAAACATATTAACAATCCATCTGTAAGATGCTGGTCCATATAAAGCTATCCTGCTGCCAGGAAATCTCATAAGATGAAGTGCCTTCTTGCACGCATCTTCAAACAGCTTACTGTATGTTATTGACATAGTATCATACACTATTGCTTCCTTATCTGGATATTTATCTGCGTTATCCTTAAGCATTTTATAAAATGAATTAAGCTTTTCCATAATCTGTACACCCTGCCTCTTCCTATGAGCTGTACTGCTTTTATCCTGTACAACCTTTATCTATATTTTTAATCTATACTGTCTTTTTAGTTCTGTCTTTGAACATTGTCTTTTCTATCTGTACCTTCTTAATTGTAATTTAATAAAAAATATTATGCAACCATATATTTAACCAGTTTACACATTTATATTCATCAGGTTCTCACATTTAGTATTTATTTATTGCTTTATGGCAAAAAGGCATATATATTTATTATAATATTCTTAAAATATAGTGATGTAATCTGCTCCAACCAACACACGCTGATTACTCAATTAATTATAAATGCTTATAAATGTTTATAGCTACTTATAACCACTTATAGCCACTTTAAGGAGGTTCTTATATATGAAAATTCTTGAATTCGAGAACAAACACTTTGGCGTTGAAGACTTAAAAGAGATTCTTCCCGCCATGGGACACGAATTGACGGTAATATCCACTCCACTTATCCTTGAGAGAAAAAGCGAGGAATTCGATGCGCTCTTTGAAAATGCTTTGCATAAATGCAGCTATGATGCTGTATTTACCTTTAATTACAGCGTGGTTGTATCCAACTGCTGCAACAGGCACAATATACCATACATTGCATGGGTATATGACAGTCCGCTCACAACCCTATACTCATACACCATAACCAATCCCTGCAACTATATATTTTTATTTGATAGTGCACAATATATGGAGCTTAAGAATGGCGGAATAAATACAGTATATTATATGCCACTTGCTGCTAATACAGACAGACTAGATAAACTGGCATTAAGCGAACATATACATCAGGTTTTCGATAGTGATATATCATTTGTAGGCTCTATGTATAACGAAAAAGGAAACTTTTATGACAGAATATATGATAAGCTCTCCCCATGGGCAAAAGGCTATCTGGATGCAATAATTGCAGCCCAGCAATGTGTCTATGGTGCTAACTTTCTTGAAGATATGCTATCCGGAACTTCTGATAATAATCGCGTATTAGCTGAGCTTATGCGTGTAGAACCCTACACCCCCAAGCCTGATGGAATAGAAACGCCGTCCTACATCTACGCTAACTACTTCCTTGCCCGAAAGCTTGCACAGAAAG
>CAKRKK010000165.1 GCA_934358235.1 uncultured Lachnospira sp. | reverse complement strand
GTATAATTATTAAAATAACAGATAGAAGTAATAAGGCATATATGCTGAATTAATAAATTAACCACGAGGTGCAAAAGGAGAATGATGGCAGATAATATAATAGAATTAAGACATATTAGTAAGGTATATAGTGATAATGGATTTAAGGCTGTAGACGATTTTAATCTTGAGGTAAAAAGAGGAGAGTTCGTCACTTTCCTTGGTCCATCCGGATGTGGTAAGACTACTACATTAAGAATGATAGCCGGATTTGAGATGCCAACAAGTGGAGAGATACTTCTTAATGGAGAAGATATATCACAGCTTCCAGCTAACAAAAGGCCTATTAATACAGTATTCCAGAGATATGCTTTATTTCCACATATGAATATATATGACAATATAGCATTTGGACTTAAACTCAAAAAGCTGCCAAAAGAGGAGATTAGAAAGAAAGTAAAGAGAGTTCTTGATATAGTTGACCTTGAGGGGTTTGAGAATAGAAAGATATCTACCTTATCAGGTGGACAGCAGCAAAGAATTGCAATTGCAAGAGCCTTGGTTAATGAGCCGGAAATTCTTATGCTTGATGAGCCGTTAGGTGCACTCGATTTGAAAATGCGTCAGGAAATGCAGATTGAATTGAAGCATATGCACGATGAACTTGGAATTACATTTATATATGTAACACACGATCAGGAAGAAGCACTTACAATGTCTGATAAGATTGTTGTTCTTTCAGAAGGCAGGATACAGCAGATTGGTACGCCTGAGGATATATATAATGAGCCGCAGAATGCATTTGTAGCTGACTTTATCGGTGAAAGTAACATTTTCAAAGGTATTATGACAGGACATATGAAAGTAAGATTTTGCGGTGGTGAATTCATAGGAATGGACGATGTTCCAGAGGGTACGCTTGTCGATGTTGTTGTAAGACCGGAAGATGTAATTATAACTAAGCCAGAGGACGGAATTATTGAGGGCGAAGTTGTGTCGGTTATATTCAAAGGTATGCACTATGAGGTTACTGTTGAATCGGGCAAGTACGAGATGGTTATAAGAACGACCAAATGTTATTCTGTCGGTGAAAGAATTGGTATGAAGCTTGAGCCGGACGGAATTCATATTATGCTTGCTGAGGACCATACAACAAGCTTTGTTACTAATATTAATAGTGATTATACACTTGATTTTAATGGCAAGGTTATTAATTGCGATTTAACAAAAGTTATTCCTAAATCAAGTATGAAGAACAATGTTTTAGTTGATGAGAATAATGAGGCTATTGATACGGCTAAGTTAAAGGTTATGGTTTCAATCCAGCCATATGATATAAGAATGAGCGATAATGTGGATGAAGGTCTTGTATCCGGACATATTATCAACCTTATCTATAAGGGTGACCATTACAGTTACGTTGTAAGAACAGAATATGGACACGACCTTATTGTAGATGATGAGTACCTGTGGAATATGGACGATGCTGTAGGACTTGTTATGCTAGAAGACAAGATGAAGTTCCAGTTAAAAAAGTAAGTAAAGGGAAAGGAATTAATAAAGATGAATAATGTATTATCGCGTAAGCAGCTTGGAATTCCTTATGGAATATTCCTTTTATTATTTGTTGCAGCCCCTTTGCTTGTATTGATATATTATGCATTTACCAATGGTCAGGGACAGTTTACAGTAAGTAATCTCTGTAATTTCTTTACAGATCCTAACACACTTGGAACATTGTGTTACAGTTTTGCACTGGCATTTGTTGTAACTATGGTGTGTCTTTTAATAGCGTATCCAGTTGCATACATACTTGCACAGAGCGAGATTAAAAGAAAAGCAGTTATTCTTATGCTTTTTGTGCTTCCAATGTGGATTAACTTTACACTTAGAATTACAGCACTTAAGGAAGTTCTTTCATTAATAGAAGGTAATCTTGCATTTTATCCATTTATTAATACAGTTATTGGAATGACTTATGATTTTCTTCCATTTATGATACTTCCATTGTATACAACATTATCGAAAATGGATAACAGCATTATAGAAGCGGCAAATGATCTGGGAGCTAATAATTTTCAGTCATTTATAAGGATTATATTGCCATTATCTGTACCGGGAATTATAAGTGGAATATCAATGGTGTTCCTGCCAGCGATGACTAATTATGTAGTGCTTGATATGCTTTATAACAGTACATATATTATGGGTAGTCTTATAGGAAGCTACTTTAGTGCATACGACTGGAATAATGGTTCAATGATAGCACTTATACTTCTTATAATTATATGTATAATCAGTCTTATATCAGCAGACAGCGATAATGAAGGTTCAGGACGCAAGTTGTAGATATATGTGATGGGAAAGAGGACAGGTATGTTTAAAAAATGTGTTAAATATGCAATTATCGGTCTTGTACTTATATTTATGTATGTTCCGATTCTTATATTAGCAGTATATAGTTTTACAGATTCACCTAATATTGGGGCTATTCATTCATTTTCGTTCCATAATTATGTGACATTATTTACAACACCAGAGCTTATAGATATGATTATAGGTTCAATTGCACTTGCAATTGGAAGTGCGGTGCTTGCTACAATACTTGGAACAACAGGTGCAATTGGAGCATTTTATTCTAAGAAAAATGTTAATGGTACAATGTCAGTTCTTAACCAGATACCAGTTGTTAATGCCGATGTCGTGACAGGTTTTTCATTATGTATTCTTCTGGTTGTTGTATTCGGGGTAAGCAAGAATACTTATATTCCACTTATAATAGGACATACAGTGCTTAGTGCACCATTTGTATATCTTGCGGTTGTTCCCAAGTTAAAGCAGATGGACCCAAGTCTTTATGAGGCTGCACTTGACCTTGGAGCAACACCGGTATATACGTTAATTCATATTATTATACCTCAGATTGCATCAGGTATTGTTTCAGGATTTATTATGGCAGTTACTTTATCACTTGATGATTATTTTGTGGCAACTTATACGAAACCGGCAACATTTGATACAATAAGTACGTATGTTGTTAATGCAACAAAGGGTTCGCAGACTAATATTAAGACTGCATTATGGGCATTATCGACAATTATATTCCTGATTGTAGTTATAGTTGAAGTTGTTATGAATTTTGCACCTATAAAGAATGAAGCCCAGAAGGAGAAACATTAATGAATAAAAATGTGATTATAGATATTACATCTTATATCAGACATTTGACGAAAAATGTTATAAAAGTTTCGCTTGCTATGATTTTGGTTGTTGAAATGCTGTCTGGAAGTATAACAGGAGTGTGGAAAGGATTTAATTCTACTAAAGCAGAGGCGGCAGATAACGATATAATTACACTTAGAATATGTAACTGGGAAGAGTATATAGATGAAGGCGGCTGGAACGCTGATGAAACAATAGATCTTGAGAGCACAGATATCAGGGGCGATAATTCTATGGTTGATGATTTTGCTGAATGGTATTATAAGACATATGGCAAGAAGGTTAATGTCGAATATAGCTGTCTTGGAACTAATGAAGAACTCTACAATATGCTTACATTAGGTGATGAGTACGATTTAATATGTCCTTCAGAATATATGTTTATGAAGCTTATGACAGAGGGCTGGCTTGAACCATTTTCTGATGAATTCTACGACACAGGAATCAAAGAGAATTATTATGCAAAAGGTGTTTCACCATTTATAAAGCAGACTTTTGATAATAATACAATCAATGGTGAACCTTGGAGTAAATATGCTGCTGGATATATGTGGGGTGTTACAGGTATTATATATAATCCAGAAGATGTTACAAGGCAAGAGGCATCGACATGGAAGATTATTAATAATGATAAGTTCAGACGTATGATTACTGTTAAGGATAATGTAAGAGATACTATGTTTGCGGCAATTGGTGCAATCAAGTCTGATAAGTTAAGGTCACAGGATTTTATCAATCAGGCAGATTATACTGATATGCTGGCAGAGGAGATGAATGACACATCGAAGGATACAGTTGATGAAGCATTAGAATATCTTCAGCAGGTTAAAGATAATGTATATTCATTTGAAACTGACAGTGGTAAGATTGATGCTATTACAGGTAAGATTAGTGCTGGCTATCAGTGGTCAGGTGATGCTGTATACATAATGCAGCAGGCAGAAGCTAATGATGTCGAGCTTAATTTTGCTATTCCACAAGAATGTACTAATATGTATTTTGATGGCTGGGCGATGTTGAAATCAGGAATTAATGGCAATTCAGAAAAGAAGAAAGTAGCAGAAGCATTTGTTAATTTCGTATCTATGCCAGAAAATGCAGTAAGAAATATGTACTATATCGGCTATACATCAGTTATATCAGGTGGTCAGAGTCCTGTTATATATGATTATTTAAAATGGAATTATGGTCTTGAGTCACTTATGGAAGAAGATGATACAATAAGTGAGGCTGATGCAATAGATTATTCTTTAGGATATTTCTTCTCAGGAGTATCTAATGATTCAAGATATATATTACGAACTTCTAAGGCACAGACAGAAGGAATGTTGTCAGCACAGTATCCAACGGAAGAAGTAATGCATAGAAGTGCTATTATGCAGTATTTTGATAATGATGAAACAGCGAGAATTAATCAGATGTGGATAAATGTAAGATGTTTTAATATTCATAATGTACCAATCTGGGTATGGATTGTCGCAGCCGTTGCTATCGTAGGTGTTATAGCACTAAGAATTGCGGCTGTCATAAGACATAAGAAAATATAAAGGTATAGGATATTCTTATAGAGAATATTATTATAAAAACAGAGAATAGAAAGTTGTATATTGGAGGAGAAGCTCCGGTTATACTTTCTATTCTCTGTTTTTATATTTAATATTAATCGGCATTTTCTTCTTTATCAACAACCTTGATAATATTTTTCTTCCACATGATTCTTGATGAAATAATGGCAACTGGAAGCATGAAAAGGATGAGGAAACCAACCATACCAAACAGTGATGAGCCGGTTGTGATACGAGCTATAAGTGAGAGAACTGAAACGATTATAAGAACAGGAACAACACCCATAACTCCGTTTTTAACAACCTTTTTACCAGAATTAGTGCTTGCAAATAAACCAAGTGTAAGAGAACCAAACAGAGCTGGAATAAGGTAGTTAGATGCAGTTTTAACGGCTGGAAGTTCAAATACAGGGCTTATCCATGCACTTAAAAGGGCAGCAAGGGCAAGTATGATAATTGTCATAACAGAGCAGACAGCTACGGCTACAGATGCTACTGCTTCACCCTCAGGAGTATTTGGTTCTTTTTTGGCAAGCTTCATGGCATTTATGGCACATGGAAGCTTAAGGTTCATAATATTACCGGTAATAAATGTAAGATATGAAGAGGCACCAAGAATAGGTGTGTAGCTTATGGCCTCTGATATACCGACAGGAATATATACCATAAGTATACTTATGGTGCTGACATTGATTACCTCTTTTATAGTTGGAATGCTGTCATAGAAAGAAAGTACTACAAAAGGTACGGCAATCATATAT
>CAKRKK010000164.1 GCA_934358235.1 uncultured Lachnospira sp. | reverse complement strand
TGTTGAGCTTATATTTAACAGAAATAATGTGATAGTAAGTGTTACAGCGGATGAGAAGGGATATGAGCTGTTTGAGGCCGCATATGCAAGAATGGCAGAGAATATGGCTGACAAAGACATTGCTGCAGCAAAAAGAGAGTATACTATGTCTAATATTAAGACAGCATATACAACAGCATCACAGGTGCAGTATGTTGCAAGATGTGGTAACTTTGTTAATGCAGGGTATCAATATACAGGAGCGCTTAAGGTGCTTAAGGTTATATTCTCATATGATTACTTGTGGCTTAATGTAAGAGTGAAGGGCGGTGCATATGGCTGCATGAGCAGTTCCTCAAGAGAGGGAGATTTCTATATGGTATCATACAGGGATCCTAATCTTTTAAAGACTAATGAAATATATGAGGGTGCAGCAGAATATGTAAGGCACTTTAATGTGAGCCGGAGAGATATGGTTAAATTTATCATAGGTACTATCGGTGAAATGGATTCGCCGCTTACACCTTCAGCTATGGGAGTAAGATCATTTACTCATTATCTGACTAATACCAGTATAGAGATGTTAAGAAAAGACAGGGCAGAAGTGCTTGATGCAACTGTTAAGAGCATAAGAGAGCTTGCACCACTTATAGAGGCTGCAGTTAAGCAGAATTATCTGTGTGTGGTAGGCGGACAGAAGGCAGTAAATGAGGCTAAGGATATATTTGATGTGGTAAAACCACTTATATAATAAAGCATAGAATTAACTATTAACAGATTATTAGATGAATGGAGTTTTGGATGAATTTAGATGAAATGCTTAAAGCTAGTGGAATAAGCGGTGGTGCAGCCTCTGGCAATGATAATGTAAAGTCAGGCTTTGTGACATTTATTGGAAGACCTAATGTGGGTAAGTCAACACTTATGAATCATATTATAGGCCAGAAAATAGCTATAACCTCTAATAAGCCTCAGACTACAAGAAACAGAATACAGACTGTGTATACAGATGAGAGAGGACAGATAGTATTTGTTGATACACCTGGTATACATAAGGCGAAGAATAAGCTCGGTGAATATATGGTAGGCGCTGCCGAAAAAACTATCAATGAAGTTGATGTCATATGCTTTATAGTAGAGCCAACAACATATATTGGAGCTGGTGAACAGCATATTATAGAAAAGCTTAAAAAGGTGTCAGTGCCTAAGATACTTGTTATAAATAAGGTGGATACTGTTAAGAAGGAGGAGATACTTCCGGTTATAGACTGTTATAGCAAGGAACTTGAATTCGATGAGATTATTCCAGTTTCAGCAAGAAATGGAAATAATGTAGATGATCTGCTCGACACAATATTTAAGTATCTTACTTATGGACCAATGTTTTACGATGAAGATACTGTAACAGACCAGCCTATGAGACAGATAGTAGCCGAGTTAATAAGAGAGAAGGCACTTCATGCACTCAATGAAGAGATTCCACATGGTATAGCGGTAGTTATTGATACTTTTAAGGATAGAAAGTCACCTAAGGGTATTATAACAGATATAGATGCAACTATTATATGTGAACGTGATTCCCATAAAGGTATCATCATAGGTAAAAGTGGTGAAATGCTTAAGAAGATAGGAACCAATGCCCGTTATGAAATAGAAAAACAGTTGGGAAATAAGGTTAATCTTAAGCTGTGGGTTAAGGTGAAGAAAGAGTGGCGTGACAGCGATATTCTTATCAAGAATTATGGATATGATAAGAAAGACTTAAAAGACAATAAGTAGTTTAAGGGTTTATGTCTGGGGGCGAATATTTATTTGCCCCCTGATATCGTTTACGCGGATGCATAGTATTGTGTGTGCATAAAGTAGTCCGTGGCAGTTATAGAATATATAAAAAAGCATTTTAAGCTGGTTAAAGAAGGGGGTGTAAGGATGGCTGATATTGTGCAGGTGACTGGTTTTATATTGTCAAGTATGCCTGTTGGTGAGTATGATAGAAGAATAGTGATACTTAGTAAAGAGCTTGGTAAAATATCAGCATTTGCAAAAGGAGCAAGAAAGCCAAACAGCCATCTTATAGGTGTTACAAGACCTTTTATATTTGGAACCTTTGAGTGCTACCGAGGACGGGATTCTTATACAGTATATAAAGCGGAGGTTAAGAATTACTTTGAAGAGCTTGTGAGTGATCTTGATGGAGTGTGGTATGGATATTATTTTGCGGAGATAGCTGAATATTATGGAAGAGAGAATCTTGATGCAGCGGATATGCTGAATCTATTGTATGTAACATTAAAGGCTCTTACTAACCCATCAATTCCTAATGAGCTTGTCCGGTATGTGTATGAGCTGCGGATGATAGCGATTAACGGTGAATGCCCGGATTTCTTCAGCTGTCAGGCGTGTGGTGCACAGGAGGGGCTTGATATGTATTCCTATACATATAATGGTGTTTTTTGCGCTGCATGTCATACAAAGGTTAGAGATGGAATATCTCTGAATTCCTCAACATTGTATACATTACAATATATTGTAACTGCGCCACTTGGCAGGCTATACACATTTGTTGTGACAGATGAAGTTATGACGGAATTAAAAATGGTTACATCAAGAATAGAGGTTGTAACATTTGATAAAAAGTTTAAGTCAAAGGAAATGCTGGCATTATAAAATAATCTTAATCTGATTATAGATATAATGCTGATTAGAGTGTATATATTATAAAAAATAGAAATGAGGCTTGATATGGGGCATAACAACCAGAAAAAAATAGCAGCAATTAATGACTATACAGGCTTTGGAAGGTGTTCTATTGCTGTAGAGCTGCCTGTTATATCAGCATTAAAGGTACAATGCTGTCCAATTCCTACATCTATTCTGTCGAATCACACAGGCTTTAACAGCTTTTATTTTGAAGATTTCACAGATAGCATGACAGATTATATTAAAGAATGGAAAAAGCTTGACTTAAGATTTGATGGAATATGTTCAGGATTTCTTGGCTCACATAGACAGATAAAGATAGTTGAAGATTTCTTTAAGAGCTTTAAAACACAGGATAATATTATACTTGTGGATCCTGTTATGGGAGATTACGGCAGGCTTTATTCCACCTATACGAAACAGACCTGCGAAGAGATGAAAAGACTTGTAAAGTATGCTGATATACTTACACCTAATCTTACAGAGGCATGTATATTAACAGATGAGGAGTATGATGAAAAATGTTCTTCAAAGAAGCTTCGTTATATTGCGGAGAAATTATCAGAGTTAGGACCATCAAGAATAGTTATTACAGGAATTGTAAGAGGAAAGTATATAGCTAATTACTGTTATGAAAAGGGCAGTGAGGGTTATGAGATAAAGACTATGAAGGTGGGCACACAAAGATCTGGTACAGGAGATATATTTGCATCGATAATAGCAGCGGATGCTGTGAATGGTGTGGATTTTCATACATCAGTAAAGAAAGCTTCCCAGTTTATTAAAAAATGTATATTAAAGTCAATAGAATTGGATATACCGGTTACTGATGGTGTGTGCTTTGAGGAATTGTTAACAACGCTTAAATAGTAAAAGGATTAATGAAAATAGTTTAAAGAAAATAGTTCAAAGAAAAGAGGATTATTATGGAGATATTATATAAGGTACACAACAATTTATATGTTAATATGACTAATAAATGTCCATTTGCATGTACATTCTGTCTGCGCCAGACCATGGACAGAATAGGAGAATCTGATAGATTATGGCTTGAAAGAGAACCAGAGGTAAGTGAGGTAATCGCTGAGTTTGATAAATGGAATATGGATGACTTTGGCGAGGTTGTATTCTGTGGCTTTGGTGAACCAACAGAAGCCTGGGATAAAATAAAAGAAGTGGCAGCATATGTAAAAAAGACATATAATAAGCCGATAAGAATAAATACTAACGGTGCAGGTAATCTTATTAATGGAAGAGATATAGCGGCAGAAATGCCAGGACTTATTGATACTGTTTCAATAAGCCTTAACAATCCCAAACCAGAAGAATATCATAAGCTTGTAAGAAGTAAGTTTGGGGATAAGACGTTTGATGCAATGATAGACTTTGCAAAGGAATGTGTAAGAAATAAGTTGAATGTTGTTCTTACAACAGTTGATACAACAATTACACATGCTGAGGAGGCAGAGTGCCAGAAAATATGTGATGAAATAGGGGCTGTATACAGAATAAGACCTTGGGAGTCATAGTGGCTGCATAAGGTTGTGTAAGGTTGCACAAGGTTGTGTAAGGTTATGCAATGTTTTCGTGTGCAAGGTTTTGTATTTGATAGTTGAAATCTGTAATAGAATGGTATAAAATTATAAAGATTGTTGTTAAGGTTATGATGGCTTCATATTACCATAGGAGTTATGAGAGCCAGTAGCTAAACATATATTGTGAGGATAGCAGCACCACCCAGGTGTATGACAGTCCGCAATTATTAGGAGGAATCTAGAATATGGAAAAGACAATGGAAAAGATAGTTGCCTTAGCTAAGGCGAGAGGATTCGTATACCCAGGTTCAGAAATATATGGTGGACTTGCTAATACATGGGATTACGGTAATCTTGGTGTTGAACTTAAGAATAATGTTAAGAAAGCATGGTGGCAGAAGTTTGTACAGGAGAGCCCTTATAATGTTGGCGTAGACTGTGCTATTCTTATGAATCCACAGACATGGGTTGCATCAGGACATCTTGGCGGTTTCTCAGATCCACTTATGGATTGCAAGGATTGTCATGAAAGATTCAGAGCAGATAAGCTTATCGAAGACTGGGCAGATGAGAATAATTATGATCTTGGTGGTTCAGTAGATGGATGGACACAGGAGCAGATGAAGAATTTTATTGATGAAAAGAATATCTGCTGTCCTACATGTGGAAAGCATAACTTCACAGATATAAGACAGTTTAATCTTATGTTTAAGACATTCCAGGGTGTTACTGAGGATGCTAAGAATACAGTATATTTAAGACCAGAAACAGCACAGGGTATCTTCGTTAACTTCAAGAATGTACAGAGAACTTCAAGAAAGAAGGTTCCATTTGGTATAGGACAGATAGGTAAGTCCTTCCGTAATGAAATAACACC
This sequence comes from uncultured Lachnospira sp., assembly GCA_934358235.1. GTDB lineage: Bacteria > Bacillota > Clostridia > Lachnospirales > Lachnospiraceae > Lachnospira. Next base: position 444 of record CAKRKK010000164.1, on the reverse strand, counting down.
AGGTAACTTTACATTCAGAACAAGAGAATTCGAGCAGATGGAGCTAGAGTTCTTCTGTAAGCCAGGAACAGATCTTGAGTGGTTTACATATTGGAGACAGTATTGTATAGATTGGCTTAAGAAGCTTGGTATTAAAGAAGATGAAATGAGAGCGAGAGATCATTCACCAGAAGAGCTTTGCTTTTACTCTAAGGGTACTACTGATATAGAATTCTTATTCCCATTTGGATGGGGTGAGTTATGGGGTATCGCTGACAGAACAGATTATGACCTCACACAGCATCAGACAGTATCTGGTGAAGATATGTCATACTTTGATGATGAAGCTAAGGAAAAGTATATTCCTTATGTTATTGAGCCATCACTTGGTGCAGACAGAGTTACACTTGCATTCCTCTGTTCAGCATATGATGAGGAGGAGCTTGAAGGTGGAGATGTAAGAAC
>CAKRKK010000163.1 GCA_934358235.1 uncultured Lachnospira sp. | reverse complement strand
CTATATAGCCTGCATAATCATTATCGGGAACAAAGCATATCTCCATACTATCTGGCTTATGTGCAACCATAAGGTCATTATCCTGTGCTATTTTGCGTACCTGCTCCTTAGTATAATCACCTATTGGCATAATGGTATGTGCAAGCTGCTCCTGTGTAAGATTATACAATGCATACGTCTGATCCTTCTTTGCCGTAACAGAATTGCGGATAGCATATCTGTTATTGTCAAGCTGGCATATTCTTGCATAATGTCCTGTTGCTATGAAATCAGCACCTATTTCCAGACTTCTTTTAAGTAGAGATTCCCACTTTACATATCTGTTACACGCTATACAAGGATTAGGTGTTCTTCCAAGCTTATACTCCTCCACAAAGTAATCTATAACATTTTCCTTGAATTCATTCTTAAAGTTCATAACATAATATGGTATGTCCAGTTGTCCTGCAACTCTTCTTGCATCATCGACAGCCGAGATTCCACAACACCCATTCTCAGTTGCTTCAACAGAATCATCCTGCCATATCTGCATTGTAACTCCTATAACATCGTATCCCTGTTCTTTTAAAAGAAATGCTGCAACTGACGAATCAACGCCGCCTGACATTCCTACTACTACTTTTTTCTTCATATATTCTCTCCATTATAATCTTATACTTCAAGAAGTGTTTTATCTGCGAGTGTCTTAATAACGCCCCAGTCCTTTGCTGAATCCTCATCATACACAGCACATACCTTAAGCCCGGCCTCCTTTGCTGCCCTGACACCTCTTAATATATCTTCATAAACCCAGGTTTCTTCTGCAGCCATGCCTGCCTGTCCAAGCACCTTAAGATAGCTGTTCTTATCACTCTTTTTAAGGCCTATATCATATACTGTATATATATCATAGAAACACTCTCTTAGACCAAGCCTGTTAAGAAGTATTTCCACGCTTTCTTTATCTGAAGCTGTAAATATAACGAGCCTGCTTCCCGTTTCATATTCTCTTTTCACAAGCTCAACCATACCCGCTTTAGGCGGAATATCCGATGCATAATGCTTATTCATAAGCTCTACTGCTGCCTTAGTAATCTGTTCAAGGCTTGTATCTATTCCAAGAACATTTTTAAGATATTCTGCATACTCATTAAGATCCATAACACCAGTTATCTCATCGAAATCCTCCGGTATATCCGCACCTCTGTATTCTGCATACTCTCTTGCGCTATTCTTCCAGAAGGGCATTGAATCAACAAGCGTACCATCCATATCAAATATTATATTTCTCTTATAGCCAAACAATTCGCTTGTTTTTATAAACAGCTCTCTCGTGGCAGCAGCACAGTCTTTCCTTGCAAATATGGCTGATACTACTGCAATTCCATCAACGCCTGTACCTTTAAGATAATCACAGTTATTATAATTAATTCCGCCAATGGCAACTACTGGTATACCCTGCATCATTCCTGTAAGCTCTATAAGTGACTCTCTGCTTAAATCCTTAGCATCAAGCTTGGTGCTTGTATGAAATACTGCTCCCATACCCACATAATCTGCACCCATTCTTACTGCATTTTCGGCCTGTTCCTTAGTCTTTACTGTCATGCCTATTATTTTATCTTCACCAAGCACTTTTCTTGCCGTCATATAATCAGCATCGTTCTGACCGATATGAACTCCATCAACATCAGCCTCCCTTGCCGCATATATATCGTCATCTATAACAAATGGCACTCCATATTTCTTAGCAAGAGGCTTTATAGCCTTTGCCTTTTCTACTATTTCTTCGTGGGTGGCATTCTTCTCTCTTAACTGCAGAAATGTGGCTCCATTAGCCAGTACCTCTTCTACAACCTCAAGAAAATCCCTTCCATTAAGCCATTGTGTATCTGTAACAGCATAAAGCTGCATATCTTTTCCTGTAACTTTCACCGTAGCCTCCTAAACTTTAATTCATACTTTTGACACTAACATCATTATGATGTTGGGGCAAAAGTCCTCGACTTTGATACCTACGGATTGTTCCGTGCTATGCCCTCTCACAATCCTACCCAATATTATAGCATAAAGCAAGTATAATTTTCTTTGCATTTTTTCGCAACTGTATTTATAATGTATTGGAAATAAATAAGAGGTTGTGTATACAATACATATAAGACACATCCTCTTAATATCGAAAGGAACTACTGATTATGACTAAAGATTTAACTAAAGGAAAGATTATGCCTCTCCTGGTAGGATTCACCATTCCACTTGTTTTAGGCAATCTGTTCCAGCTTACATATAATGCAGTTGACAGTATTATCGTAGGACAGTTTGTAGGTAAGGAGGCCTTAGCAGCAGTCGGCATATGCAATCCTGTTATGACTCTTATGATTCTTTTTCTTAATGGGCTGTGTATGGGTGCAAGCATACTTATGGGCACACAATATGGTGCAAAGGATTATGACAGGCTTCACCGCCAGATTAGCACAACTATGCTGTCCGGTGTTGCATTCTCCTTTATATTAAGCTTATTATGTATTATCTTTTCAGTACCAATATTGCATATTCTTCAGGTTGATGCATCCATTATGAAGCTTACAACCTCTTATATGCGTATAATATTCCTTGGTCTGATATTTACATTTTTATACAACTTCTTCTCCAGCACGCTAAGAGCTCTTGGTGACAGTCAGACACCCTTATACTTTCTTATTGCCAGCTCTATCCTAAATGTACTTGGAGATTTATTCTTTGTTATAGTTCTTAAAATGGGAAGCAATGGCTGTGCCATATCTACCGTTATAAGCGAAATGCTGTGCTGTCTTTTCTGTATTATATATATACAGAAAAAAGTCCCAGTTCTTTGTCTTGGCAGAAAATGGCTGGTATTTGACCGTTCGCTCCTTAAAAAGACTATCAGCTATGGATGGGTATCTGCCATGCAGCAGGCAACCGTACAGTTAGGTAAAATAGGTATCCAGGCAATCGTTAATACCATGGGTGTATCCGTAGCTGCTGCCTTTGCAGTTGTTAACAGGATAGATGATTTCGCCTATACACCAGAACAGAATATTGGTCATGCCATGACAGCCCTTATGGCACAGAACAAAGGTGCTAATGAGAAAAAACGTATGAAGGAGGGCTTCAGATGTGGAATGATACTTGAATTCATATATGGAATAATTCTATTTGTCATATGCTTCCTGTTAGCCAGACCACTTATGCTTCTTTTTGTTAAGGATGAGGAGGTTATACTACATGGTATAAGATACTTAAGACTTATATCCTTTATGTATATTCTTCCAGCCGCAACCAACGGCATACAAGGCTATTTCCGCGGTATAGGTGATCTTAAGATAACACTGCTTAGCAGCTTCATCAATATGGGAGTGCGTGTTATAGCTGCTGTTCCTCTTGTTCTTATACTTGGAATGGGAATAGAGGCTCTTCCACTATCTTACCTTGCAGGCTGGGTAGGAATGCTTATAGCTGAGCTTCCACTTCTTATCAGGAATTACCACACTCTTGTAAAGCAGTCAGAATAATAGTTATATATACATATATCTGTCAATATAATATTAACGATTAATATAATTTTGCTTTTGACATAAACTTAAATATATTGTATAATAATATTATCTTTTTGCTGTATATAACAAAAGATTAAAGGTGTTTCACATAACACTATAGTAACAATTGCTTATAATAAAAGAAATCCGGTTTCAACTTGCTGAAACCGGATTTCTTTTATTATATGATATATCATTATATCAAAACATCCTCAAGTCTTAGCTTTGGAACGTGATGAATCTTATTGTCATCTCTGTAATACTTAAGACTATCCTTCTGTGATACCTCATCTATAACTACCTCTTCTTTAGGATAGCCAAGCGCAATAACTATTCTTGCACTCAGTTCAGACGGAATAGCAAGCTTCCTGTTAAGCTCAGGAATATTAACACTTGCAAACATACATCCACCAAGTCCCTTTTCAGAAGCCAGCAGCAGTATCGTCTGTGCTGCTATTCCCTCATCTCTTGGTGCCTGTATATCAACAGGCGAGCATATTACAATATAGCCAGCCGGCTTTTCGCCCTCCTCTGGTCCATCCCAGTCTGTAAGCGCAGCCGCCCACTTTAAGGTTGAAAATACCTTTTCATTATTGTCATCATCACATACAAGCTTATATCTTAATGGCTGTCTGTTAGCACCAGAAGCTACATTTCTTGCTACGTCAATAAGCTCTTCAAGCTCCTGTATATCCAGCTTCTTATCCTGATAGAATCTTCTATATGACCTGTTTTTTAATACAACTTCTTTAAGAGACATTGCTCTCTCCTTTCTTAATACATTTAATTATACTATTCTTTATCTGATCCTTATGCAGCATATATCTTTTCTGTTCTGATGGAATAAATCTGTCTGATAAGATAAATTCAAAGAATTCCTCATATGAAACATACATATAATCCATAGTTTCCCCCTGCTGAAGAGTAATGCGTTCCTCACCCTCTCTAAGGTTAAGATATCCATGATATATACAATGCTTCTTATGATCTGTATATTCATATAAAGAAATTAATTCCTCCGGCTTACGTGATATTCCAGTTTCCTCATACAGTTCCCTGACAGCACCCTGTCTTGAAGTTTCACCGGCTATTATAGAACCACCTGTAACCTCCCACTTTAGCGGATATGTCTTGTTACGTGCACGCTGTGTTGTAAGCACCTGGCCTTTTTTAGTTACAGTATATACCATAACAACTATATGATACACTCCCTCCGGCAAAGACTTTGCCATGCTTCTTCTGACCTCATATCCTAACTTATTCTCCGAAGCATCATAAGCATCCCACATCTCTTCATCAACCATTTCAATAAAGCTGTCATAATACTGCTCTTTAAAATGTATTATTTCTTCAAGCTGCTGCTTATTGTAAAGTATATTTTCCGGTGCAACAATCCATACCGTATCAGAATCATCTCTTCTTCTGGCTACTGCTATTAATACACCTGCAAATTCATCAACTGCAACATCAACTCCGACAATGTATGCTCTTTGCTGCCCATCATTGTAAGAAAGCTCAAGGTCACTTTCACTTACAACATATCCGACATTAATAGGATAAACCGCCGAGGGGTTATCCTCATCTGTACTTCCTAAGGGGTGGTCAACCTTAACCGTAACTAATTCCTCTTTCACTTTATACCTCTTTCTACTTTTATGTAAATGACTTATGCATACTTCATGCATAATCAATTATATATATTTTTCGTACTCTTGCAAGCATAAAACTCATACAACTATATTACTGTATTACAACTATATTACAGACTGATTTACAGACTGACTTATAGTAATGGAGATATCATATGCAAAAGGCAGGTTCCAAGCTTAAGTGGCCTTATGACATCAACTGCATAGTCCGTTGTAACCTCGCAGGAAACCTCAAAGTTATTAAGCATATCCTCCTTAACCTTTGCTGCCAGCTCTTTATTATATGTAAACACAGCATTTTCAAAATGCAGGTAAAGGCTTCTGAAATCCATATTGATCGTACCTACAACACATACTTCAT
>CAKRKK010000162.1 GCA_934358235.1 uncultured Lachnospira sp. | reverse complement strand
ATAAGCAGGTGCATAAAAGAGCAGCCAAGGCGATGAATTCATATAAAGCAGCAGGATATGAGTGTCTGTTATACAGGGAAGAGCCTTTTATGTATTCAAAGGATTCTATTACATATAAAGAGCATGTACTGGTGTATAAAAATGGACTTTTTAACAGAAAGTGCGATATATATACTTTCGAATAGAGAACAATTTTGATGTAAAAAATGATTAATCATAAATAAAAACTTATTGCTATTCAGTAATTAATCAGTTAAGATAATATGCAGTACAATTATTAATACGTGAGGAATTAAATATTAATGGCTGATGTTATGAAAAAACAATTCTACAGGCAGAGAAGTGATTTTGATAAGTCCTGTGTGGAAAGAGATAAGAAATTCACTATGCCAAAGGGCGTGGAATACACAGAAAATATTGCATATGCTAGTGATGGTAATCCAGCTCATATGCTTGATATATTCCGTCCTAAGAATACAGAAGGAAAGCTACTTCCCGTGATAATAAATATTCATGGCGGTGGATTAATTATAGGTAATAAGGGCTTTAACAAGTATTTCTGTGCATTACTTAGCAAAAGAGGCTTTCTTGTGTATAGTGTAGAATATCGTCTTGTTCCAGACTGTACGATATATGACCAGTTCAGGGATGTTTTTATGGCAATGGATTATATAAAGGAGCGCATTAAAACAGATGGAGGCGATGATAAGCAGGTGTATATGGTTGGAGACAGCGGAGGAGCCTGTCTTATAATGTATACTAATGCAATTCAGAATAACAGCGATATTGCTAAGGCAGCAGGTGTTAAGCCTTCATCATTACATATTAATGCATTGGGCTTTATAAGTGGCATGTTTTATACGAACCGCTTTGATAAGATTGGGTTATTTCTTCCAAAGTATCTGTACGGAAAGGGCTATAAGAAATCAGAATTCGGAAAGTATGTGAATCCTGGGAATAAAGAGCTTATTAAGGCTCTTGCGCCAGTATGGCTTGTTACAAGCCATAACGATTATTTAAGAAGGTATACGCTTGATTTTAAAAAAGCTCTGGCTGATAATAAGAAAGAGTATGAGCTTGTAGATTTTCCGAAGGATAAGAAGCTGGTACACGCTTTTTGCGTTTTTGAACCATTTCTTAAGGAAAGCAGTAAGACAATAGATGAACTTGTTAAGTTCCTTAGAAGATTCTAACTTACATGCGTTTTAGTTTGCTGGCAGTAAGAAGAATTAAAGTTTTATATTATAATGACGATATATAATAAGTCAGGATGGCACTTTATTTCAATGGATTGATGCATATTGAAATAAAGTGCTTTTTATATATCTTGAATGTATATAAATGTTGTTAATTATTAAAATGCTCGGACCTTTATAGGAGAGCAGAGTGGTTATGATTGATGGAGTGACCACAGAAAGGAGACAAAGGAACAGATGCAGGTAAACACAGGGTATAAGACGGATTATTATGCAGGGTATAAGCCTGAATCAGAAACAGCTAAAGAAAAAGCAGATTCTTTTGACGGCTGTATAGCCAATGCGGGTAAGAAAGCAGATGATAGCACTTCAACTAATATCAGGGATATGAGTGATAAAGAATGGGATAAGCTTATGGAACATGTAGATAAGTTTATTGATGATTTTAAGGAAGCTGTAAGATATGAAGAGGAAGTGAACATAAAGAATAAAGAAAAGTCAGAAGAAACGGCTAAGAATTTAGTTGAAAAGCTTGTGGCAAAAGAAAAGGATGCGAAAGAGTTAACCAAAGAACAGGAGCTTGCATTAACAGGAAGCACAGATACAGGCATAAGTAAAACAGATGGTGTGACAGAATGTGCAGCTGCTGATATGGATGAAGACAAAGATGTTGTGTGGACAGTTACAGCATTTACAGAGGATGGCATTATATGTACAAAGTGTAAGAATGGCAAGTCTGTGGAATTGTGGAGAATGAGCTATAAGCATGCGGGTGATTATAAGAAGGTAACTGACTTTCTGGACAGCTTCGATGAGAACACAGATTGGAGCTTTACAGCCTCTAAGAGCTTCTGGGAAGACTTTCTTGATGGCAGGGTAAGTGATGAGGATATCAAAAAGCTTAGACAGGAGGCAAAGCTTTCGGATTGACGTGATTGAATAAGCGATAGTTTACGAATAATAAAAGAAAGGTTTTATAAAAAGGGTGATATGAAGTTTTCCTGACAGCTTTATATCATCCTTTTTAATTTAAAACTAAAATATTTCGTACATCTTCGTAAATATATTTATGATAGCAGTTAATCACCTATTGACATAGTAGGCGAATAGGTATATTATTTCATTACGCTTTATTGAGAATAATTCACACTATATAGGTTCGGTTTAATCACGGCTGAATATAGTGAAGGTTAAACTTTAGTTAAAGCCATTATGTATGGAAAGGAATATTAGGTTATGGTTATTTCTTCTAAAGGCAGGTATGCCCTAAGAGTTATGGTATATCTTGCAGTTAATCACAGCGATGATTATATTCCTCTTAAAGAAATATCACAGAAGGAGGATCTGTCGCAGAAGTATCTGGAAACGATTACCAGAATGCTGTCTAAGGCTCATCTTATAGAAGCAGCAAGTGGCCATGGCGGCGGTTACAGACTAACAAGAAACCCTTCTGAGTATTCAATAAGTGAGATACTCAATCTTACAGAAGGCTCGTTAGCACCAGTTGCGTGTCTTAAGGCAGAAGAGAATACCTGTGAAAGATCAGGTGCCTGTTACACACTTCCAATATGGGAGGGATTAGCAAAGCTGATTAATGATTATTTTGATAATATGACTCTTGAAGATGTTGCAAAGCTTGCAAAAGGTGATAGAGAATAAGATAAGCTTTGTAGTATCGGTAAAGAACATTACAATAATTATATTAAATAACAATTATGAATAGAGAAAGGATTATTTATTATGTCAGATAAGAATTTGTTAAATATTAAAGACCTGTATGTAGATGTTGAAGATAAGGAGATACTCCACGGAGTTGATCTTTCAATAGGAAAGGGAGAAACACACGTACTTATGGGACCTAATGGAACTGGTAAGTCAACTCTTGGCTATGCAATTATGGGTAACCCAAGATATACGGTTAAGAAGGGCGAAATCTGGTTTGATGGAAAGAATATTACTAAGGAGGCAGTTAATGAGCGTTCTAAGGATGGAATATTCTTATCCTTCCAGAATCCTCTCGAGGTTCCAGGTGTAACACTCAGCTCATTTATAAGAAATGCGTTAGAGCTAAAGACAGGCAAGAGAATACGTTTTATGGAATTTAAGAAGGAATTAGAAAAAACTATGGAGCTTCTTAATATGGATAAATCTTATGCCGAGAGAGATTTGAATGTTGGCTTCTCAGGTGGTGAAAAGAAGAAGGCAGAAATATTACAGCTTCTTATGTTAAAGCCATCACTTGCAATACTTGATGAAACTGATTCAGGACTTGATGTTGATGCTGTAAGAACTGTTTCAGCAGGTATAGAGGAATATCAGAAGAGATGTGACGGAAGTCTTTTGATTATCACTCACAGTACAAAGATTCTTGAAGCATTATCCGTTGATTATACACATGTTATGATTGAAGGTAAGATTATTAATACAGGTGATGCAGCGTTAGTTGACAAGATTAATACAGAAGGCTTTGCAGCATACGAAAACTAAGAGGACAGGCAGTAAAGCTGGCTGTTTTATATGAAAAGGACTAAAACGTAATTCAGAGAGGAGTTCCTTAAAACATGAAAGAAAAGACATATGTTGAAGATATAGACAGAAATATATATGATTTCAAGGATGAGGAAAAGGATGCATATAGGATTAATGCAGGTCTTACTCCAGAGATAGTTGAGAAGCTTTCAAAGGAAAAGAATGATCCGGCCTGGATGCAGAATTTCCGTCTTGAAGCATTACAGATATATAACAATATGCAGGTTCCAGACTGGGGGCCATCAATAGAAGGTCTTAATATGGACAATATTGTTACTTATGTAAGACCTAATACTAATATGAAGGCCAAATGGTCAGATGTTCCTGATGATATAAAGAATACCTTTGAAAGACTTGGTATTCCACAGGCAGAAAGAAAGTCACTTGCAGGAGTTGGTGCACAGTATGATTCAGAGCTTGTATATCACAATGTGAAAAAAGAGGTTGCAGAGCTTGGTGTTGTATACACAGATATGGAAAGTGCACTTAAGGGTGAGTATGCAGATATGGTAAGAACACATTTTATGAAGCTTGTTAAACCAAGTGATCATAAGTTTGCAGCACTTCACGGTGCTGTGTGGTCAGGTGGTTCGTTTGTATATGTTCCAAAGGGAGTTTCAGTTGAGATACCACTTCAATCATATTTCAGGCTTAACGCACCAGGTGCAGGCCAGTTCGAACATACACTTATTATAGTAGATGAGGGGGCAGACCTTCACTTTATTGAAGGATGTTCAGCACCAAAGTATAATGTTGCTAATCTCCACGCTGGCTGTGTGGAATTGTTTGTAGGGAAAAATGCAAAGCTTAGATATTCCACAATAGAAAACTGGTCAAAGAATATGTATAACCTTAATACTAAGAGAGCTATTGTTGAGGAGGGTGGAACTATTGAGTGGGTATCAGGTTCATTCGGTTCACACGTTTCATACCTTTATCCAATGAGTATTCTTAAAGGTGAGGGCTCAAGAATGGAATTTACCGGAATTACATTTGCTGGTAAGGGACAGAATCTTGATACAGGTGCTAAGGTAGTGCATGCAGCCAAGAATACAAGCTCGTATATTAATACAAAGTCAATCTCTAAGGATGGCGGTGTAAGTACCTTCAGATCTTCAGTTGTAGTAAATAAGCAGGCAGAGAATTCTAAGGCAGCAGTATCCTGTCAGTCACTTATGCTTGATAAGATATCACGTTCGGATACTATACCAGCAATGGATATCAGGACAAGAAAGGCTAATGTAGGTCATGAGGCACAGATAGGAAGTATAAGTGATGAGGCTGTATTCTACCTTATGTCACGCGGTATGACAGAAGAAGATGCAAGAGCCTGCATTGTAAGTGGATTCGCAGATAATGTATCTAAGGAGCTTCCTCTCGAGTATGCTATTGAGATGAATAATCTTATCAGACTTGAGATGAAGGGAAGCATAGGCTGATTAATATATTTATAAATGTGTATTTCATATAGAAATTATCAAGGAAAGGTAATTACTGGATGTATACAGAAATGGAGAGCAATATGAGTAATATGAGTGAATATAAGATAAATGCACTTCCAGCTAAGACATGGTACTGGCTTAATCTGAATGATACAAAGGCTGCATGGGATAGCGAAGTCGTTCCATGTAATATTAAAACAGATGGATATGTAGATGCATTTTATGATACACAGAGTAATGATTATGCAGACATAAGTGCATCGGTTAAAACAGGCGCAGGTGAAGCAGCAGATGTTTTATTTGCAGCAGATAATATTAAGTCTTTAGTAATCAATGCAGATAAAAATGCAGATAATAAGGTAATATATGTTAATGTAGATGACTCTGCAGCAGAAGACAAAAAGGT
>CAKRKK010000161.1 GCA_934358235.1 uncultured Lachnospira sp. | reverse complement strand
CCAGCCTGAAGAACAGTTACAGGTGTTAAAACACCGTCTTCGTTGAAGATTTGAGTCATTCCGACTTTTGTAGCTAATATTGCCTTCTTCATTGATATTCCTCCTGTTTAATCTACAGCGGACAAGATGAATATGCTCGCTCGAGCATATTCATCTGAAAGAAAAACCTGCGGTTTTCTTTCGGTTTCAACGCCCGATATATAACGCTTGCACAGCGCATCCTGTCATCCTAGAACAGCTAATATAAGTGGAACCTGCACCACTGTGCCACACTTTCGTGTATGTTACTTCTATATTAAACCCTTAGGATTATTGCTCTTAAATAATGAAAAATGTGTAATGATTAGTTCATTACCTTAAGGTTGATGAATACACCAGCTGGCATTTCTAACTTAGATAATGCATCTACAGTCTTCTGTGATGGTGATAATACATCGATGAGTCTCTTATGAGTTCTCTGTTCAAACTGTTCTCTTGAATCCTTATACTTGTGAACAGCTCTAAGGATTGTAACTACTTCCTTCTTTGTTGGAAGAGGTACTGGACCACTCACATTTGCTCCTGTCTTCTTAGCAGTTTCGATGATTTTCTTAGCTGACTGATCGATTAACTGATGATCATAAGCTTTCAGTGTAATTCTTATTACCTGATTTGCCATAAAAAAAGTCGCCTCCTTCGCACTTTATTGTTTAAGTACGACAAGCGGTGACTGTACACACTCCCACGTGTATCGAGAATCACCTGCTGGATTATCCCGATTACCAACGTGTCATTTCTGCTTCTTGCAGATGATATTAGGTACAGTGACTTGTCGCCAGATTCTTCGCCGGTTTCTTACCGGCCTTGACATTCGCTCCACGGAAAACCTGCTCTTATGAGCAGCAACCTCACGCTTCTACGCTATCAATGTCACAGCAAGTATTAATATACACTACCCTTAATATAAAATCAACCAGAAAAATATTATTTTATTGTATTTTTTTAAGTACAATCCTGTAATATTTTTCTGGTTTTATTATTATCCATTTTAGTTGTTATTTATCCACAAATATGCATTATTTAATGAATATTTATAAACATTTCTGCTTTGTTTACACACACTTTTACTGGTTTGCGATTCTTTCAGCAAGGTCATTAAGATATACCCATCTGTCCATCTTCTCATCAAGCTGCTTTTCTTTTTCAGCCTTTTCCTTGGAAAGGTCATTCAGCTTACCATAGTCAGTTGCACATTCAGTCATCTTACTATCTATTCTTTCTATATCGCTCTCTAAGGCTGCTATATCATCATCAATCGTTTCGTACTCTTTCTGTTCCTTATAAGTAAACTTAAGACGCTCACTTCTTGACTTGTTATATTCCTTGCTTGTAAGTGTTTTGCCTGTTGAACCCTGCCTATTGTTATTTATTGATGCATTACTTACGGATGAGGCTAGTGAACCATTTCCAGCAATTCCTTTTCCTGACACATTATATATAGAAGAAACACATTTTTCCTTGTAGTCAGAATATCCGCCTTCATACTGTGTAAGATGTCCTCCTGCTTCAAATGCAAATATCCTGTCTACTGTTCTATCAAGAAAATATCTGTCATGTGAAACTGTTATAATTATCCCTGCAAAGCCATCAAGATAATCCTCTAACACCTCAAGCGTTTCTATATCAAGATCATTTGTCGGTTCATCAAGTATAAGAACATTAGGGGCGCTCATAAGCACACTCAGCAGATACAGTCTTCTCTTTTCACCACCGGAAAGCTTTCTGACCGGTGTCCACTGCTGTTTAGGTGTAAACAGAAACTTCTCACACATCTGGCTGGCTGTCACCTTTCCATCAACAGTCTGCACATACTCGCCAATACTTCTTACGCATTCCAATACCGTCTGATTCTCATCTAACGGCTCATTTTCCTGCATGAAATATCCAATATGAACAGTATCACCAATCTCAACACTTCCGCTATCCGGCTGTAGCTGCCCCGTTATTATCTTCATAAGCGTTGACTTTCCGCAGCCATTGCTTCCTATTATCCCGATTCGGTCATCTCTTAGGAAAATGTATGAAAAATCATCAATATATGTATGTCCATCAAATGACTTGGATATATTGTTCAGCTCTATAGTTTTCCTTCCTAATCTCCTTGCAACAGAGCTCATATCCATTAGGCTTTTATCAAACTTAGCCCGCGCTTCCCTAGAAGCCTGTTTCATATCCTCAAAACGGTCTATACGTGCCTGCTGCTTTGTTGAACGTGCCTGACAGCCACGTCTTATCCACTCAAGCTCTTTTCTTAGAATATTCTGCCTTTTAGCCTCTGTAGCCCTCTCCATCTGCTCACGCTCAGCCTTTAACTCCAGAAAGCCTGAGTAATTAGAATTGTAGCTATATAATGAAGCCTGATCTATCTCTACTATCTTATTGGTTACATTATCCAGAAAATATCTGTCGTGGGTAACCATCAGAAGCTCGCCCTTGAATTTCCTTATATACTGTTCAAGCCACACAACCATATCATTATCAAGATGATTAGTCGGCTCATCAAGTATAAGTATTTCTGCTGGCTCCACAAGTGCCTTTGCAAGTGCAACACGTTTCTTCTGTCCACCTGATAATGTATCCATGGACATATCAAACGCACCAACTCCAAGCTTATTAAGAATTTCCTTTGCCTCTGCCTCACTTGCGTGTGCTTTTCCTCTTAAAACATATGAAAGAACAGACTCATCCTTCACATAATCCGAAGATTGTGCAAGATATGTAACGGTCACATTCCTTCCTTTTATAATATTGCCCTCGTCAGGCTCCTCAACACCAGCTATAATCTTAAGCAGAGTTGATTTTCCCGTTCCATTAACTCCGACAACACCCACTTTATCGCCTTTGTTTATTCCAAGCGTAACTTTGTCGAGCAAAAGCTTTTCACCAAATGTTTTGCTGACCTTTTCAACATTTAATACATTCACAATACAAACCTTTCTTTATTACATATAATTATATATCACCGGCTTTATCATCCAGCTCATAAAGCTCCTTCATCTTCGCAGCCAGCTCTGGCTTTTCCTTTTCCAGCTTACTTATATGCTCCAGCCTTCTTTCTATCATGTGATTATAAGCCTCTGGATTATTCTCCTTGAAACGATGCAATACCTCTTTCCTATGCTGTCTAAGATGTGCAAGTGCTTCCGGATTAAGCTTCGCTATCTTAGCCTCCAGTCTTAATCTGCGTTCCTCTATTCTTTCTTCTATCTCTTCTGCGTTACTATTATTCTGTGCAAGCTCTGACAGGTGCATCTCAACTCTTTCAAGAAGCTCATCCTCATCAAACAGACCAATTCTTCCCCAGTTATTTCTACGCTCTGCCTCTGATAATATATTATCCGCATCGCGTAGTTCGATATCTTTTCTACTAGTAATATCATCTGTCATCTGTACAGCAAACTTATCCAGCCATTCGGACGCATCCTTTCCAAATGCCCATTCTATCTCTGCAAGTCTTTCATTATCTTCCACAAAATCCTCATGTATGGCAGTCTGCATAGGACTTCCGACAAGTGGATAAGGCTTGTCTACACCGGCATCTCTTAAAGCTAAGGATATTGTCCTTCTTGTAACTCCCTCTTCAACAAGACCTCCTGCACCAAGCTGCCTTAACTGGTCATTAACGTTTTCAACATGTTCAGTTATATAGAAACGTATTCCCTTATCCTTTAATATATTATTAAAGGATACAAGCCTGTCTGCCGCTGTTATATCTATACTTCCGATGCCGCTGGCATCAACTATCACAATTTCTGTATCCTCTTTTATTGCATTTTCAATATCCTGCAAAAATGTAGACACATTTGCAAAGAAAAGATTACCACTAAACCTGTATAATATAACCCTTTCTATTTCCAAAGCATTCTTGTTACGGTTAAGATTGTAGAAACCCTCATGTCCTGGTATGCACCCAAGAAATGATCTGGGTGGAACAACAGCTCTTATGATTACCGCTATGAACGAAAGAATAACGCCTATTATTACTCCATATATTGTTCCAAACAGCAAAACACCAAACATAGCTGCAAGAAATATGAAGAATTCAGCCCGGTTAACCTTTCTTAGCTTTCCTGCAAGCTTATAATCCACAATTCCTATAAGAGCAGCAACAACTATTCCTGTAAGAATCGGAACCGGAAGGTATTCTAATACCGGTGTGGCAAACAATACCACAACAAGCATTGTTACCGCAGCAGTTACAGACATAAGCTGCGACTTACAGCCGAACTGGTCTGCAATACCTGTTCTTGACACACTTCCATTAAGAGGGCAGCTTCCCGATACTGCTGATGCTGCATTGGCAAGCGAGTAGGCAAGAACCTCCTTATTATTATCTACCTTATAGCCATATCTGTTCGCGTAATTGTTCGTTGCAAGCAAGGTCTGTGCCATAATAACAAGTGCACAGGTAAGACCTAGCACTATGATTTCTGATGTGTTATTACGAAGCAGGCTTACATCCGGAATAAATAGCTTTGGAAAGCCTGCATCTACGTGCGGCAGAAGCTTAACGCCTAAGCTGTCTATGTGTAAAAATGCTGTTGCCATAGCTCCAAGCACCATAAGTATTACCGACATTGGAAACTTAGGTGCATATTTCTTGCAAACAAGTATTATTACTACAGTTCCAAACCCAAGAACTGCAGACAAAACATTAAAATACTGAAGCTGTGATGATATATGCAAAAGTAGTTCTATAAGCTCCCCCGTACCTGCTGCTCCTCCGAACAGCTTAGGAACCTGCATAAGTATAATAGTAATTCCTATTCCGCTTATGAAGCCTCCCATAACAGGCGTAGATATATAGTTTACTAATCTTCCTGCCTTTACAAGACTGAATATCAATAGCCACGCTGCAACCACAAGCGTTATGACAGGAACAAGCTGCATAGCCTCCTTCGAACCTGCCGTTATTCCTAGTGTTGCAAGTGTTCCACCAACAAGCACAGCCGGGGTAGCATCCACTCCGAATACAAACTGTGGTGATGTGGTAGTAAGTGCATACACAAGTACAGGAAGCAATGAGCCATACAAGCCATACGCCGCCGGCAAGCCCGCTATCTGTGCATATCCCATAGATATCGGAATTGATACAAGTGCCACAATAATACCTGCTATAATGTCATTCTTAGCTGTTTTAAATGATATATTTTTCAAATACAGACTCCCCTTTCCTATATAAAGACTAATTCCTTACTAGCTCTTAATCTCCCTTATCCGTTATATGTTACAGGAAAAATATGCATTTTTCAATAAAATTTGTCTTAACAATATCAACAAAAACAATTACACGTAAATAATTACGACAAAAATAATTACGCAAAAATAATTACGCAAAAATAATTACGGCGAAAATAATTACAGAAACATTTTCTTGCCCTTAGCATAAAAAATGTTATATACTTATATAAGTATGATGTCTTGGCCAAAAGCCCCCTACATCATATACAATAAATAATACAATATTTTTAATCTGATATAACTTATACAAAGAAAGGATTGCGTAACATATGTTTATTGCAGATAACTGGAAAGACTATGAAGTCATAGATACCTCTTGTGGTGAAAAGCTTGAGCGATGGGGAGATTATATCCTTGTACGTCCGGATCCACAGGTTATATGGGAC
>CAKRKK010000160.1 GCA_934358235.1 uncultured Lachnospira sp. | reverse complement strand
ACAATGGACGTTCAGGAAGAGACGGACAGGGATTTTCAGGTGCAAGAAGAAATGACAGAGCAGCTTCAGCACCTAAGGAAGATTTCATATTTGAAACAAAGCCAGATTCAAGAAGACCTGATTCAAGAAAGAATGATTCAAGAAAGAATGATAGAAAGAAGGACAATGAGGCAAAGGAAAATCTTAAGTTTGCTAACAGCAAGCATGAGAAGAAGCCAGCTCCAAAGCCAGAAAAGAAGGAAGAGGAGACAATTAAGCAGCTTATCTTACCAGACAGCCTTACAATAAAAGAGCTTGCAGATAAGATGAAGGTGCAGCCATCAGCTATCGTTAAGAAGCTGTTCCTTCAGGGAAAGGTTGTTACAATTAACCAGGAGGTTGATTATGATACAGCAGAGGAAATAGCTCTTGAATTCAACTGCATATGTGACCATGAGGTAAAGGTGGATGTTATTGCAGAGCTTCTTAAGGAAGATGAAGAGGATGAGACAAAGATGGTTTCAAGACCACCAGTTGTATGCGTAATGGGACATGTAGATCATGGTAAGACTTCACTTCTTGATGCAATCAGGGAAACACATGTAACAGATAAGGAGTCAGGCGGTATCACACAGAAGATTGGTGCTTATATGGTAGATGTTGATGGCCAGAAAATCACATTCCTTGATACACCTGGACACGAAGCATTTACAGCTATGCGTATGCGTGGTGCACAGGCAACTGATATAGCTATACTTGTAGTAGCGGCAGATGATGGTGTTATGCCACAGACTATTGAGGCTATTAACCATGCCAAGGCAGCAGGTGTAGAAATAATTGTTGCAGTTAATAAGATTGATAAGCCTAATGCCAACATTGAAAAGGTTAAGCAGGAGCTTACAGAATATGAGCTTATAGCTGAGGATTGGGGCGGTTCAACAACCTTTGTGCCTGTTTCAGCACATACTAAGGAAGGTATAGATGAACTTCTTGAGATGATTCTTCTTACTGCTGAGGTTAATGAATTAAAGGCTAATCCTAACCGTAAGGCAAGAGGTATTGTAATTGAGGCAGAGCTTGATAAGGGACGTGGTCCTGTGGCTACTATTCTTGTACAGAAGGGTACTTTAAGAGTAGGTGATGCAGTTGCAGCAGGCTCATGCTATGGTAAAATAAGAGCCATGATAGACGATAAGGGCAGAAGAGTAAAAGAAGCTACACCTTCAATGCCAGTAGAGATACTTGGTCTTAATGATGTACCTAATGCTGGTGAGATTATTATGGCAACTGATAGTGAAAAGGAAGCAAGAAATATTGCAGATACATTTATTGCAGAAGGAAAGAAGAAGCTTCTTGATGATACAAAGCATAAGGTTTCGCTTGATGCATTGTTTGAACAGATTCAGGCTGGTAATATGAAGGAGCTTGACCTTATTATCAAGGCTGATGTACAGGGTTCAGTAGAAGCAGTTAAGCAGAGTCTTGTTAAGCTTTCTAATGAAGAGGTTGTTGTTAAGGTTATCCATGGCGGTGTTGGTAATATTAACGAATCCGACGTAGTTCTTGCGTCAGCATCTAATGCTATTATCATTGGTTTCAATGTTAAGCCTGATAATCAGGCAAGAATAGTTGCTGAAAGAGAAAAGGTTGATTTAAGACTTTATAGTGTAATCTACAATGCTATTGAGGATGTGGAAGCAGCCCTTAAGGGTATGCTTGAGCCTATATATGAAGAAAAGATAATAGGTCACGCAGAAATCAGACAGATCTTTAAAGCATCAGGTGTTGGTAATATTGCTGGTGCGATTGTTACAGAGGGTAGAATTACTAAGGATTCTATCGTAAGAATTACAAGAGATAAAGAGCAGATTTACGAAGGTCCTATCGCTACACTTAAGCATTTCAAGGATGATGTTAAGGAAGTTAAGGGCGGTTCTGAATGTGGTATGGTATTCGAGAACTTCGGACAGATTCAGGAGGGCGACCTTGTAGAAGCTCATATTATGGTAGAGGTGCCAAGGTAGAGGCATAAACTGTTTACTTAAGGCATCTGGGTATAATGTATATCCGGATGCTTTCAGGTAACAGAGATAATAATACTAATAAATGTGACAGAAAGTGGGGAATATAATGCGTAAAAACAGCGTGAAGAATACCCGTATAAATGGTGAAGTGTTAAAGGAGCTTAGCAATATAATCCGTAGTGAGATTAAGGATCCAAGAATTAATCCAATGACTTCGGTTGTATCTGTAGAGGTAGCTCCGGATCTTAAGACATGTAAAGCATATATAAGTGTCCTTGGCGATGAAAAGTCACAGCAGGATACAATAGCAGGTCTTAAGAGTGCTGAAGGATATATAAGAAGAGAACTTGCAAGAACAGTTAATCTTCGTAATACTCCTGAAATTAAGTTTATACTTGACCAGTCAATAGAATACGGAATAAATATGTCTAAGCTTATTGATGAAGTAACTAAAAAGGATGACGAAGGCCACAGACAGCAGGAAGAGCAGAACTAGCAGGATATCGGCTATAATGGCGGAATGGAGATTGAGATTATGAATGTGATTGAGGAATTAAAGGGTGCACATATTGTCGGAATTACGGGGCATGTAAGACCAGATGGCGATTGTACTGGTTCTACACTTGCATTATATAATTACCTGAGAAAAAATGTGCCTGATATGGATGTGTCGGTATATCTTGAACAGCCGGGAGAAGAATTCTCATATCTTAGTGGATATGCTGATATAAAGAATACTCTGGAAGCTGATAAAAGATTTGATGTGTTTGTAGTTCTTGACTGCAGCAGCCTTGACAGAATAGAGCCATTTGCCGGTGGCTTTGAAGGTGCTGTTAAAACTATTTGCATAGACCACCATATAAGCAATGACAGCTTTGCTGATGTTAATGAGGTTAAGCCTGCCGCAAGCTCAGCCTGTGAGGTGTTATATGACACCTTAGAGCCTGATAAGATAGATAAAGCAGTTGCAGAATGTATATATACAGGAATTATACATGATACCGGGGTGTTCAAGTATAGCTGTACATCTTGTCATACTATGGAAATAGCTGGAAAAATGATGCAGATGGGAATAGATTATTCAGAAATAATTGACAACAGCTTTTATAAAAAGACTTACGTGCAGAATCAGATATTAGGCAGAGCGCTTCTTGAGAGTGTCCTTTTTTATGATGGAAGGTGTATATTCTCAAGTGTTACAAAAGATGAAATGGATTTCTATGGCGTAACTGGAAAAGAGCTGGGCGGTATAATAGAACAGCTAAGACTTACAGATGGAGTTGAGGTTGCTATATTCTTATACGAATCAGGGGACAATGAGTATAAGGTAAGCTTAAGGTCTAAGAAGGATATAGATGTAAGCGTGATTGCTACAAGCTTTGGCGGAGGCGGACACGTAAGGGCAGCAGGCTTCCTTGCTAAGGGAACTGTTCATGACATAATTAACCGTATAGGTGAATTGATAGAAAAACAGTATGCTGCTATGCAGGATTAGTAAAACACAGACTTTATTGCAATAAAGGAGAATTAAGCGGTATGAACGGTATTATTAATGTTTATAAGGAAAAGGGTTTCACCTCCCATGATGTGGTCGCTAAGCTTAGAGGAATCCTTCATATGAAGAAAATCGGGCATACGGGAACGCTTGATCCGGATGCAGTAGGGGTTCTTCCGGTGTGTCTTGGAAAGGGTACAGGACTGGTATCTATGATAACAGACTGGACAAAGACCTACGAGGCAGTGCTGCTGCTTGGTACAACAACAGATACTCTTGATACAAGCGGAAAGGTACTTACACAATCGGCTGTCAATGTGGATGAAAGAGCCGTGATTGAAGTGTGCAGCAGCTTTGAAGGAGAATATGAACAGATTCCTCCAATGTATTCTGCGCTAAAGGTTAATGGCAGAAAGCTTTACGAACTTGCAAGAGCAGGAATTGAGGTTGAAAGAAAGCCAAGAAGAGTTGTTATTAATTCGCTAAGGGTAAATGATATTAACCTTGAGGATGATGTAAAAACAGTAACAATTACTGTTGATTGTTCTAAGGGAACGTATATAAGAACGTTATGCGATGACATTGGACGTAAGTTAGGCTGTGGTGCGTGTATGATGTCACTTAAAAGAACAAGAGTCGGTGAATTTGTTATAGATGATACTCTTACACTTAACCAGATAGCAGCACTTGCACTAAAAGGAGAGATAGAGGATTATATTGTAAGCATAGATGAGATGTTTAAGGATTACCGTAAGCTTACAATAAGTCAGGAATACAATAAGCTTCTTTATAATGGCAACAGGCTTCCAATAGAAGCAGTTATTAATGAAGCTGGTGAGTTTTCTGATATGGAAATGTTCAGAGTGTATGATGATAAGGAAGCATTTATTGGCATATATAAATATGCCAGAGGAGTGCTTGTCCTTGAAAAAATGTTTTATGAGAATAATTCAGATACCTGAAAGGTGGTGAAACCAGGGTGGAATACATACATGGGACTGAGGACTTTATGCTTGATAAACCAAGTGCAGTAACACTTGGAAAGTTTGATGGTGTTCATCTGGGACATCAGAAGCTTATATCAATAGTCAGGGAAAAAGCAGAAGAAATGGGATTGCTGTCTGTTATGTTTACATTTGACAGAATTCCTTTAAGCATATGTCCACAGAGGAATCAGCATTTTTTGTCAACCAATTCAGAAAGAAGAGCGTTATGCGAGAATTATGGACTGGATGTTGAAGTTGAATATCCGTTTACAACAGAGCTTATGAATATGGAACCGGAGGAATTCATTAAAAATATCCTGGTTGATAAGCTTAAGGCACGTGTTATAGTTGTAGGCACAGATTACTGCTTTGGTAAAGACAGAAGTGGTAATGTTGAGTTTCTTATAAATCATGCGGTAAAGTATGGATATGAGACAATAGTTGTAGAAAAAGAAAAGTTTCAGGATAAGGATATAAGCAGTACCTATGTCAGGGAAGAGCTTGGACTTGGACATATGGAAACTGTTAATGTACTTTTAAACAGACCATATTCCATATCAGGCATAGTTGCAAAGGGAAATCAGCTAGGAAGAACGATTGATATTCCAACTATTAACGTATATCCAACAGAGATAAAGCTGCTTCCACCTAATGGAGTATATGCCTCCAAGATACTTATTGATAACATAGAGTATTATGGTGTGACTAATCTTGGTACAAAGCCGACAGTCAGTGATGGATACGAAATAAGTGTAGAAACCAACGTGTTTTATTTTGACAAAGATGTATATGGAAACAGAGTTGAGGTTAAATTACTGCATTTTCTAAGACAGGAAATGAAGTTCGAAAGTATAGAGGCACTAAAAAAACAGATGGAAAGCGATGCCAGCTTTGCTAAAGAAATGTTTATGCTGAAATAGGGAAAACAAAGCTGAAAATAACGTGAAATATAACGTAAAATATAATTAAAACACTTGATTATATTGTAACATTATGGTATATTACTAGCGTATGAGCCGTCACCCAGATTAGGGACACTCCGACCCGAATCTTAGTGGCAGGTGATTAAATAACAGGAGGAATGTTTAGAATGATATCTAAGGAAAAGAAATCAGAAATTATCGCTAATTATGGAAGAAAAGCAGGAGATACAGGTTCTCCAGAAGTTCAGGTTGCAATCTTAACAGCAAGAAT
>CAKRKK010000159.1 GCA_934358235.1 uncultured Lachnospira sp. | reverse complement strand
ATATTACATTACCTGCATTGCTGCTTTGTGTATATACGCCGGTGGTTTTACTTATAGGTTATGAATACATATATAAATATTGTATCAAAGGGTATGATGGAATACATATCAAAAGACATATCAAAAGACAGACCAGACAGATAAAATACAAATATAACGAAGCTGATAATATAAGCTTTGCCAATATACTCAACAGTTCTATAAATAATGCTGTTTCAGCTATACTAAAATTAGGTGCTTACATTATATGTTTTTCCTGTATGTGTGCATATATTGAGTATATATTTGGAGGCTGCAGTATAATAAAGCTGTTAATAAGTGGCCTGCTTGAAATAACAAATGGCTTGTATATGATAGCGGCTGCAAATATAACCGCTCAACTAAAGCTTATTATTATTCTTGTTGTAAATGCCTTTGGTGGCATATCAACTATTATGCAGACATCAGGAATATTAAAGGATAACTGTTGTACCTTTGATATTAGACAATATATAAAACAGAAATTAAAGCTTTCAATAGTAACAGCAATGGTTACTATTATAATCACATTAATTATATAAAAATATATAAAAGCATTGCCGTATATCAAAAACAAATACAGCAATGCTTTCATATGTATAATTATTATGCCTGTACACCTGTATACAGATTAAAGTTCATATTATTCAAGAATATCAGAAGCTTCTTCCTCAGGTAATTCCTCTAATTCAGGTCCTTCGTTATCACTATTTCCCTCTTTTTCTTCAAGTAACTGAGCCTTGGCTTCTTCATCTTCTGGAACTGGGGCTTTTAATTCATTACGGTTATTATTTACAATAGATAACTGGTTTTCAAGACTTGCAAGTAAAGAATTATATTTGTCACGATTATCACGTATTGACTTTTCAATAATATATTGCAGTTTTTCTAACATATCATCAGTATAATCCATAGCTCCCTGACGAATGCTGTTTGCATCCTCAGTTGCGCTATCAAGTATATGCTGTGCCTGTGCTGTTGCCTGTTCAATGAGGGCATTGGCCTGTGCATATGCTCTTTGCATGATTTCATGCTCGTTAATCAGTTCCTCTGTTCTTATCTGTGCAGCATTAACAATCGTTTCAGCCTGTTCTTTTGCATCTGCGATTATGGCATCCTTATTGTTAAGTATTTTCTGATATTTCTTGATTTCCTCAGGAGTCTTTAATCTTAATTCATTAAGCATATCCTCTAACTGGTCTTTATTGACTATGATTTTACTGTTTGATAAAGGCTGGAACTTACAGTTATCTATGTAACTTTCAATATCACTTATTATCTGTTCGATTCTACTCATCATTGTGGCTCTCTCCCTTTTTCCCTTGATTTATGCAGAGAATAAACCAGAAGCTTATACTTATATAGGTATCTGTTTACTGCTGCTATTATATTAAATCCCCAAAGTGTAATCTACTTAGTATAGCTTGAACTATAACGTTCTCTTACCGTGTCAATAATACATTCAGGCACAAACTTGCTTATATCACCACCGTACATAGCCATTTCCTTGACGATGCTTGAGCTTAGATATGCATATTTAAGGCTTGTGTTAAGGAATATAGTATCAATATCAGGTGCTGCTACTCTGTTAGTCTGGGACATAGCAAGCTCATACTCAAAATCGGTTACGGCACGTAAGCCTCTTATGATTGCCTGAACCTTATGCTCTCTGGCAAAGTCCACAAGAAGACCACTAAAGCTTAATATCTCCACATTAGGAATATCCTTTGTAACTTCTTTTAACATATTAACACGTTCGTCTACTGAAAACAATGGTGTTTTTGTGCTATTATTCAAAACTCCGACAATCAGGTGATCAACAAGCGCGGCCGATCTTCTAATGATATCCAGATGACCAAGAGTAACTGGATCAAAACTTCCAGGATAAATAGCTTTTTTCATTAATCAGCACTTCCCTTCAATCGTAAAAATAAATGTTTATTAGTCTTGTACTTCTTAACTCTTACTATATCAAAGCCGCACGCATCAGCATAATCCAGATCACTGTCAAGCTTCTCCTCTACTATAATTGTAGTATACTCATCTATTATATCTGAATTATAAAGAGCTGTAAGAACCTCTTTTTCATAATCCTTTGAGTAAGGTGGATCCATGTAGACTATGGAAAATACATCTTTTCCCTTAAGTCTGTTTATGGCAGAAAGAACATCCATTTCCATAACCTCTGCTTTATTATCAAGCCTTGTAAACTTAAGGTTATCTCTTATACACTGCGCTGCCGCCCTTGAATTTTCAACAAGCACAGCTTTTGCTGCACCACGGCTTAATGCTTCTATTCCTATCGCACCACTTCCTGAATATAAATCCAGAAAATGGCAGCCAGGTATATCCTGTTGTAAAATATTAAATAAAGTTTCTTTTATTCTGTCCTGAGTTGGTCTGGTGTCAGTTCCTTCAATAGTTTTTAAAGGAAGACTTCTGGCAGTTCCTGCTATTACACGCATATATAAAACCTCACAATCTTTTATTATGATAATTAATCAAAAAAATTCTTGAGCTCAGCTCTCGAATTAATCTGAAGCTTGTTAAATATTACCTTCATATTAGACTTAACTGTACTTTCTGCAATGAATAACTGCTCTGCAATTTCTCTGTTGGTAAGACGTTTGGCAGCAAGCTTTGCAACATCAGCTTCGCGGACCGTAAGCCCATAATCAGCAAGAAGCCGGCCAGCCTTATTAATGGCTTTTACACCCTTTTCATATGTTTTTGCCAGCCGTTGTACATTTTTTATAAATAACAGTATATCAGAGTCCGCAGTTTCTGATATCTGTGTAAGCAGACTGCATATATATGTATAGTTATGTACAAATGGCATATACAGTCCATCCGGATAAGCAAGATTAACAGCTTCAAGAAGAAATCCCTGTGACTTTTCTTTTTCACCGGTTTCATTATTTGCAATAGAAAGATAAATGTATGTATATATATTGGCAGTTATGTATGAATATATATGATTCAATCCTAAAAGCTGTCCGCTTATACCTAGAAATTTATGATAATCTCCTGTAAGTATAAGATATTTGCCAAGAATTATATTTGCAAACCCTAATGTGTGGAAGTTTACAGACTGCTCAAGCTGTCTGTAAGACTTAAGCCAGTCAGACATATACTCTGTCTTTGAAAGATTGGAATATATATATGATTTGCATATGTCTGCTATTTTTTGTATATGCCGGTCAGCCTGCACATCACCTTCGGTAATATTAGTCAGATGCCTGATATGTTCATTAAATTCATCATTAGCACCCTTATATACTGCTATCAATGTCATTAAAAATGTGGCTGCTATATAAATGCTGTACTGATTGCGTCCATCTGCCATATAAACAGCCTTATGACATAATATTTGTGCACCCTCAATATCACCACGATTGTATAATACCTCAGCCTTCATAAGAGCCTCAAAGCCCTTACCATGTCCATTGGTTATTCTGTAATAATTAGGAGCACAGGCTTCAAGCATAGCTGTTTCACAATCAAGCTCTCCAACTCCTGAGTGATATAAACTCATAACTGATGGACATTCAAATATAAATGGAAACTGTCCGGCAACCAGTTCTAAGGGCTTTTGGGTAAGCTTTGCAGCTCCAAGAAATAATGCATTCATGCTCTCAAAATTATTATATTCAAGAAACGCGCTGATATATGTTAATGCAGCCTCATAGTCAATAAGCTTTTTTTCACCTACAGCAGAATCTTTACTTATATCCTTATTTATATCAGATATTAGCTTAGAGGCTGTCTGGCGTTCATTATATAGAAACATAATAAAACAGATTATAATTGCAAAATCATAATATCCATTTTTTTCAACGCTCCAATAATGGTTAGCAATATCAAAAAATATATCCTTGTTTGCTTTCGTAATCTGGCTGTATAACTGCTTAAGAGTTACCTCATAGTCATATATTTCCTGATAATGGCCGGCTCTGGCATAAAGCCTTATAGCTTCATAACAGTTGCCGGTGGACTTATATGTATTGGCAGTACAAAGAGTAATATCATATATTGAAGAGACGGTCTCATTATTAAGTGTATTTTTTATAAAATGCTTTAATACAGGATTAAAGGAATAACGCTGCCTGTCTTCATCATATCTGATAAGACCTAAGCCCATAAGCTGGTTATAGCAATCTGCTTCATTCATCCCTGTCTGTATTGAGCACTGGGTAAGCGTAAACCAGTCAAAAACAGACATATCAAGGAGAAATTTCTTCATGTTATCTGTACTATCAAGCCATATATTGGTATATATGAATGAATCAAGCATATTACTTATATAATTGTCTGGTTTGTCGTGGTAGTCAGCATAAAGTTTAACAGCATATGGCCAGCCATAGGTTTTGTTATAGACAGCCAATGCTTCTTCATCCGTTATAATAAGCTCCTTCAGCCTGTAATAATCCTTAATATCATCAACATTAAAGGAAAGAAGCTCCGTACCAATAAAACCAGCCTTGCTTTTTGTTATAAGGTTAATGATTTTATGGTTAACTAAGGATTCTATCAGAAAAATGAAGCTTATTCCAAGAGAACTTTTTATACAGTTGCCAGAGAAAATCTGGCATAATATATCTGTCTGCAGCTTATCAAAATTATCAATAATGATAAGATATTCGGACTCCTTTGAAGGAAACATATCAAGAATATATGATATACGTCTTACATCCTCATCCGTGTGTGGAAAGCCTATTGATAAAAGTTCATGGGAATAGGTAGGGTCAATTAACTTTAAGGCGGCACATAATCCTGACCAGAAAGCATCCTTAGTTGTATCAGCATCAATCCACAAAACACTCCTTCCGGAATAGCTCTTAAAAAAAGTAGAACATACAAAAGATTTGCCATATCCAGTAGGAGCACATATATAATTATATCTTTTATATTCAAGTCCGTTTAAGCCTTCTTTAAGCCTTTGGGAAATATAGGCTCTGTTTGAATGCTTTAAATGTGCCATATCCCTCTCCATTTCTGTTTGCTGATTAAGAAACTAGTCCCAGTCAGTATTGCCAGCTTCTATTTTTTTATCTCTGAGCATAAGATCCTTTACACCCTCAGCCGGTGACTTGCCCTCAAATAAAACAAGATTAACCTGTTCTACTATTGGCATCTCAACCTTGTACTTTCTGGCAAGCTCAAGTGCTGCTTTAGCAGCATATACACCCTCAACAACCATCTGCACCTCGTCCATAGCTTCCTTCATGGTATGACCTTTACCAATAAGAATGCCGGCTCTTCTGTTACGGCTGTGCATGCTTGCACAAGTAACTATTAGGTCACCTATTCCAGATAAGCCTGCAAAGGTTTTAATATCGGCACCCATCGCGCAGCCAAGTCGTGATATTTCTGCAATACCTCTGGTTATAAGTGCTGCTTTTGTATTATCGCCATAACCTAAACCATCGGCTACTCCGGCAGCAAGAGCTATAACATTTTTAAGAGCCCCGCCTATACAGATTCCAAGAACATCAGGACTTATATATACGCGGAATACATTGCTCATAAATACATTCTGCAGATACTGTGCATCTGATTTCTTAGCTGTTCCGATTACACAGGTAGTAGGAATTCCGCGTCCAACCTCTTCTGCGTGGCTAGGACCAGAAAGAACTGCAATTGTTGCCTGTGGAATCTCATCCTTAGTAACCTCACATA
>CAKRKK010000158.1 GCA_934358235.1 uncultured Lachnospira sp. | reverse complement strand
CCAGGTGTTGTGGCAGTTCCATCAGCCATATCATATTCTGTGCCGCCGTCACATTCCCAGTGAACAGCCTTAGCACCATCCTTGAAGGAAAGAGTATCAATAGTAACCTTGTCTGCTACCATGAATGCAGAGTAGAAGCCAAGTCCGAAATGACCTATAATCTGGTCATCATTAGCCTTGTCCTTATACTTTTCAAGGAAGGCTTCTGCACCAGAGAAAGCTATCTGATTGATATACTGTTCAACTTCATCAGAGGTCATACCGATACCATTATCAATAATCTTAATTGTCTTGTTGTTAGCACTTACCTTAACATCTATCTTATATTCAATATCCTCAGGTGCTTCATATTCTCCAATCATATCAAGCTTCTTTAACTTGGTGATGGCATCGCAGCCGTTAGATATAAGCTCTCTGTAAAAAATGTCGTGATCAGAATACATCCACTTCTTAATAATAGGGAAAATAATTTCATAATATGTAGTTTAATATTCTGATGTCAGGAAGTATAGAGAAAATTAGCACTCAAACCAAATGAGTGCTAATAAAAATGGAACAAACCCAGTAAAACAAGGGAGTTTAGAAATTATTAAATTAATATAAAGCGTCTTCAAAGTCGATGCCATTATCAGATAAGAAGCTTTTTATATATGAATCAAAAGCTGAATCGAGAGCTTTATCAAGACTGAATATGTTAAGAGATGTTCCTGTAATAATATCAGCCCGCCCATCCTGATATCTGATATTGATAAATAAGCCATTAATATTATCTGGTGATATGTCAGTTTCTATATGTGAGAGCAGCCTGGCGGCTTCACTGCCAGGTAAGAGCATAACTATTCTTAACAGGGATGGCACCTTATTGCCCTTTATAATACTGAAACAGAAGGGCTTAAGTGAATGCCAGGCTGTATATTTTGTGGAATCTTCGTTAAGACTGCTCCATTCCTCATCAGTATAGAAGGTACGGTTAACCTGACCATCTATTCTATATGAACAGGCTGTTTTTATATCAGCCTCAGACAGCAGAAAGTTATCAAAGGTATCCTTGATAAAAAGCTGTGACATAAAGGTTTTGGTATCTTTAATTCTAAGCGAAATCATAAAATGTCTCCAATCATAATGTGAAAAATATGCTTTAAAAGTATTATTAATGCAAAATGAGTTTATGTCAAGTCTTGATAATTACATCATGTTATCAGTAAATATTACTTTGACAGAAGTTTTTCTAATATATCCACAAGTTTAAAAAGTAAGGTTGATATTATGCATAATATAACGATGCTCATAGATACATAAGTCATTTTAAATACCTGTGAACCATATATTATAAGATATCCAAGACCGCGGCTTGCAGCAAGAAATTCACCGATAATAACACCTACAAGACATAAGCCGATATTTACCTTTGTATTGCTTATTATGATTTTTTTAGAGCCTGGTAGTATAAGCTTTGTAAGAATATCCCATTTAGTACCACCAAGTGTTTTTATCAGAGTGATTTTATCCTTGTCGGTTTCAAGAAAACCTGTATATATGTTGATTATCATGCCAAATATTGCAACAGAAATAGCTGTTATAATAATAGCCTTAATATTATTGCCAAGCCATACAATAATCATAGGAGCAAGTGCTGACTTTGGAAGACTGTTAAGGATAATCAGATAAGGCTCAAGACAATCTGAAAGGCCACGCCATAACCATAGCAGAATGGCAGCACCAAGACCAACAGCTATTATAAGAAAAAAAGAAAGAAAGGTTTCATAAAGTGTCGTCCATATATGAACAAATATACTTCCATCCCTGGCCATAATAATGAAGGTGTTAACAATTCTTGAGGGTGAGCTGAATATAAATGGATTAAGCAGCCCTGTGCGGGTTGATATTTCCCAGGCAGCTATAAGGCCTATAAGAATAAGAAAACGTATTATAGTTATTGTTATGTGATAGCGTCTTAGCTTAGTAAGATAAAGCTGACGCTGTGTACTTATGTTATAATGCCTGTTGTCTGTCATCATTGAATTTCCTCCCATATCTCATTAAAATATCCTGCGAATTCAGGCGCCTGTCGTGAAGAGAAAGGAGTCCTGTTATTAATAGAAAGCTCTATGTTAATAATATTTTTAATTCTGGCTGGACGGTGTGAAAGTATTACAACACGATCACCCATAGATATTGCTTCTGATATATCATGTGTTACAAGAAGTGCTGTTTTTTTCTGCTCTTTTATAATACAGCCAATGTCATTAGAAACCTCAAGTCTGGTCTGATAGTCAAGAGCGGAAAATGGTTCATCAAGAAGTAATATATCCGGGTTTAGTGCCAGAGTTCTTATGAGTGCTGCACGCTGCCGCATGCCACCTGATAATTCATTGGGGTAGACGTTTAGGAATTGATATAAGCCGTATTCCTTAAGCATATTATCTACTTCTGCAAGATGTGAAGCATCCTTTAGATGATTGATTTCAAGGCCGAGGGTTACATTGGCGTATATAGTCCGCCATTCAAAAAGAGTATCCTTCTGGGGCATATAACCTATATGCTGTATATATGAATCATTATCCGTATTGTATTTAGAAGAAGTTATATATCCGCTATCAGGTTTTAAAAGACCACATATTATAGATAAAAGAGTGGATTTACCACATCCGGAAGGACCTACGATAGAGGTGAAGGAGCCGGGTGCAATATCAAGACAGATGCCATCAAGAGCAGGTATTTCAGCTTTAGGTGTGTTGTAGGAATAAGATATATCCGTAAGAGAAAGAAGCGGAGTAAAAGAAGATGTATTATCAGTTTTGTTGTCTGTGGTGACATAGTAAGAGTTATTCAAGATTGCCTCCGACATATATGATGTTACTATAATTTATGCATATACAATAGAGATGTGCAATATAAATAGAAGAAGCGGTTGCAAATGTGTAGTCAGGCGCTATAATGTAAGGGATGAAGTATTATTACTATTAGTACTATTAGAAGAGGAAATTATATGACAAAGTTAGAGGAGATATTATCATATATTAAAGGGAAAAAAGTATATGTCCAGATGCATAATTTTCCAGATCCTGATGCAATAGCGAGTGCTTATGGTATGAAGAACCTGTTAGAGGCGGAGGGGATAATAGCTGAGATTGTATACAAGGGGAGTATAGTAAAGACAGTAACATCTAAGATGGTGGAACTTCTTAATATAGACATATTGGAGATCAAGTGTGTTGAAGAGCTTGACAGGGACCGAGAGGTGATTATAGTTGATGCACAGAAGGGAAATGCTAATATCGTAGATACACATTCTGATAAGACTATATGCATTGATCATCATCCAATATATAAGTCTAATAATTATGTATTTCAGGATATCAGACCGGAGGTGGGAGCGTGTGCTTCTATAATTGCGTCTTATTATATGGAAAATAATATTGAAATTGATATGCATATGGCGACAGCTCTGTTATATGGCATAAAGGTGGATACGGCAGATATGAAAAGAGGAGTTACGCAGCTTGATCTTGATATGTTTTATAAGCTGTATAATATTGCCAATCATAAGGTGTTAAACAAGCTTGATACAAGTGTAAGACAGTATGATGATCTTAAGGCGTATGCTTATGCAATAGCGAACGTCAGTATTCATGAGGATGCCTGCTTTGCGAGTACAGGAGATAATTGCCAGGAAGCACTTATCGCCTCGATATGTGATTTTATAATGACACTGGATGGCATAGATTTCGCATTAGCTTATTCGGCAAAGGAGGAGGGTGTCAAGCTGTCAATAAGAAGCAGCGGAGTGTATGATGCAGGCTGCATATCTAACCATGCGTTAATGAACATAGGAAACGGCGGTGGACACGAGCATATGGCAGGTGGTTTTATAAGCTATGCAAGCCTTAAGGATAAGACACCAGCCGGTATAAGGAAGCTTATAGAGGATAAGTTCCTGACAGAATTAAGAAACCAGAAGAATAAGTAACTTTAAGCTGATAGTAAGGCTAAGAGGGACATATAAATAAAAAGAAAGCAACAGATATCAGTAAAGACTGATAATTATTGCTTTCTTTTTTGTATTCTGAAATAACAAAATGTATTTTAAATATTAATCCTGTGATACATATTTTTTCATGTTTTTAAGGGCACATTTTTCAAGGCGGCTTACCTGTGCCTGTGATATACCTATTTCTTCCGCAATTTCCATCTGTGTTTTATATTCATAAAAGCGCATTCTTATAATCTGTTGTTCCCGTGTATTCAGACGTTTATATGCATCGTTAAGGGCAAGCTGTGTAACCCAGTTATCTTCGCCGCCTTTAACATCCTTTATCTGGTCTATTACATATAGCGTATCCTGACCTTCGTTAAACACAGGTTCATAAAGAGAGATTGCAGGAGAAACAGCCTCAAGCGCTATGACAATATCCTCCTTGGATACACCTATTTCACTTGCGATTTCAGATATGGTTGGCTCCTTTTGCCGGCTTTTTAGAAGCTGTTCTTTAGTGTATATAGCTTTGTAAGCCATATCCTTAAGGCTGCGGCTTACACGTATAGCACTATTGTCACGAAGATATCTTTTGATTTCTCCAGTTATCATTGGAACTGCATATGTTGAGAATTGAACACCCTGCTTTAGGTCAAAGTTATCTATTGCTTTTATTAAGCCTATGCATCCAATCTGAAACAGATCATCCAGGTTTTCATTACTGTTTGAAAAACGTCCCACTATACTTAATACAAGCCTTAGATTTCCTTTGATGAAACGTTCTCTGGCTTTCTTATCGCCGGCTTTTATTCTGGTAAGAAGCTCATTCTTATCTTTAGCATTCAAAAGAGGTAATTCCTTAGTATTCACTCCACATATGGTAACTCTTACACCTGCCATTTACATTCCTCCTAAAGAATTTGCGAACCTTTATCCTTAGTTAAAATGCGTAGCTGCAAGCCTGGGTGTGTTCGCTTATAGTAGAAGCATTGACCAACAGAGCGGATTTTATACGATATTTTTGACATTATTAAAGCACTAAGTTATAATTACACCAGCTATAAACTGGTTGTTAAGGAGGCTGCGCTACGATGAAGTGTCCATATTGTGGAAAAGAGAATACCAGAGTTATTGATTCAAGACCAACTGATGATATTTCAATAAGAAGAAGACGTCAGTGCGATGAATGTAAAAGAAGATTTACAACATATGAAAAAATAGAAACATTACCGCTTATTGTAGTTAAGAAGGACAATAACAGGGAGCCCTATGACAG
Source organism: uncultured Lachnospira sp. (assembly GCA_934358235.1). Lineage (GTDB taxonomy): Bacteria > Bacillota > Clostridia > Lachnospirales > Lachnospiraceae > Lachnospira. The sequence continues at coordinate 513 of CAKRKK010000158.1, read as the reverse complement.
GGAAAAGCTTGTTGCTGGTATAGTAAGATCGTGTCATAAAAGGCCAGTATCAATGGAACAGATTAATGATATGGTAGATGATATTGAGAGCCAGATATTTAATACAGATAAGAAAGAAATTCCAACAACAACAATAGGCTCAATAGTTATGGATGAGCTTAAAAAGGTTGACGAGGTGGCATATGTAAGGTTTGCTTCGGTATATAGGGAATTTAAGGATGTTAATACATTTATGGATGAGTTAAAGAAGATTCTTAACAGTTAATATCAATTATGGAAGGAAAGTAACAGATAATGCTTAGTAGATTTTATCCTGATATGTATATAGCTTCTGCCTATGATATAGATTATAAGGGATTATATGATAAGGGCTACAGAGGAATTATATTTGATGTTGATAATACATTAGTTGAACATGGTGCACCAGTTACTAAGAGGGCAAAAGAGCTGTTTGAGGAATTAAGGCAGATAGGCTATGACACCTGTATTATATCTAACAATAAAGAATACAGG
>CAKRKK010000157.1 GCA_934358235.1 uncultured Lachnospira sp. | reverse complement strand
GGATCTGTCTGTTAAGCCGGGGGATAATATTCTTATACAGGATGCCAATAATAAGCAGATGTCAGTTAAGGTATCAGGTGTTATGGAGATGTATATTAATAATTATCTGTTTATGACATCGGATTATTTCAACCAGATATTTGGATATACTCCTGAAAGCAACAGGATATTAGGAAAGCTGACAGGAGATGATGAGGGAATACAGGCAGATATAGGAGAAAGCTATTTAACAGATAAAAGTGTTAAATCACTTACATTTGTCAAAGCTAATATATCCAGATTCGAGAATATGATACAGTCGCTGGATCTTGTAACCTGGGTTCTTATAATATCAGCAGGCATGCTTGCATTTGTAGTGTTATATAATCTTACTAATGTTAATATATCAGAGCGAATAAGAGAAATTGCCACAATAAAGGTGCTTGGCTTTTATGATAAAGAGGTTGGTGAATATGTATATCGTGAGAATATAATTCTGACGCTTATAGGCGGGGTGTTTGGACTGTTGTTAGGCGTTGCGCTGCATATGTATATCATGACTACCATTGAGCTTGATGGAGTTATGTTTGGAACAAAGATAAATATAAGCTCGTTTATGATATCATATGGAATAACTATTCTTTTCTCGTTACTTGTTAATGTGATTATGTATCCTTCAATTAAGAGAATACCTATGGTGGAATCGCTTAAATCAGTAGAATAATGTAATATAGTATTCGGGTATATTTAATAAAAGTACCTGCTATAAGTAATCTGGTATTGTATGAAAATATGCTATGAATAATTAAAAGACAACCTTCATATACTGTGAAAAACAGTGTATGGAGGTTGTTTTTTTATGGGAGATATAGGCCAGATAGTTAAAATTCTTCCTGATGAGCTGGTTATGGGACTTAATCTATATGGAATAAGCTTTAACTCAATCAATGAAATACGGATAAGAACAGGACATTATATTTCTCTGATATATGATAACAGGGAGGTGGTTAGTACAATAATGGCAAAAAGGGAGCATGTGAAAAAGATAATTGAGCTTGCCGCTAATTATTCTGTGTATGCATATGAGCAAAGCTTCAGACAGGGATTTATAACTATTGAGGGTGGACATAGAATAGGAATAGCAGGACATGCAATAGTAGAAGAGAATATTATTAAAAACTTTAATTACATAACATTTTTATGTATAAGAATTTCACATCAGGTATTAGGCTGCAGTAATAAGGTGATGGACTTTGTTTATGCGGGAGGTCTTAAGAATACACTTATAATATCACCGCCGGGGTGTGGAAAGACAACGCTGTTAAGAGACATGGTGCGTAGTATATCTAATAATGAGGAATTGTCCATGAATATAAGTCTTATAGATGAAAGGCAGGAAATAGCAGGCTGTTATATGGGAATTCCACAGAATGATATAGGTAAAAGAACAGATGTATTTGATGGCTGTCCTAAGGATTCCGGCATGCTTATGGCAATTAGAGCTATGTCACCAGAGCTGATAGCAGTAGATGAAATAGGTAACAGGTATGATGCTGCGGCAATCCGTTATTGTATTGCCTGCGGCTGCATAATCATTGGAACGGTGCATGGATATTCCTTAGAGGAAGTAAAGAATAAGCCTTATGTAGGCGAGCTTATAGGAAGGGATGGCTTCAATAAGATAATAATAATGTCGAAACGATGTGGAAAGGGAACGATTGAAAAATGTATAAATTATCCGGAGCGGTATTGATTATTATAATGTCTTCGTATTATGGCTTTTATCTGACACGTCAGTTAAAGGAGCGGATTAATGTTATAGATGCGTATATATATACCTTTGATTATCTGGAATCGCAGATAAAGTATGGACTTGTGCCGCTTCCGGATATATGCAATGAGCTGGCACATAATATAAGTAATAATATAGTGGGTCAGATGTATGGGCAGGTATATGCAGGGCTGACGGACGAATCGGATAGAGAGAGCACTTTTTATGAAATATGGCTTGAGGAGTCGGACAAACTGTTGAAATACGGATTTATTAAAAAAGAAGAATTAAAGATTATTGAAGAAATCGGACAGATAAATACATATATAGACCGCCAGTTGCAGCTAAAGTGCATTGATAATGTAATCTGGAAATTGAAAAATATATACAACCGCCTGCAATCTGAATTAAAGACTAAATCAAGAATATATCAGGTATCAGGGGTTATGGCTGGTATAATATTAACTATAATTCTGGCATAGAAATAAATGATTGACAGGAAAGGCAGGCATATGGATTCAGGAATAATATTTAAAATAGCAGCGGTGGGAATAATAGTTTCAATACTTAATCAGATATTAAAACATAGTGGAAGAGATGACCAGGCCTTCCTTATGAGTCTTGCAGGCATACTTATTGTGTTATACTGGGTGCTTCCGTATATAGTTGAGCTGTTTTCATCTATGCAGAAGCTCTTTGATATATAAAAGCAGGAGGTTTTATGTTACAGATTTCAGGTATTGTTATATGTGCTGTTATCTGCTGTATATGCATAAGGAAAGAGGTTCCTTCTTATGCGGCAGTTATAATGCTTGCTATCAGTATGATTATTTCAATGCATATGCTTAAGAGTCTGTCAGTGGTAACAGGATATATAAGTGTGCTTACCAATAATCTTAATATAGATAAGAGTTATATAAAAATAATTATGAAAATAACTGGTCTGTCAATAGCTACGCAACTGATTTCTGATATATGCAAGGATAACGGGTATAATGCAATAGCCTCACAGCTTGAGCTTTTGTGCCGTATATCAGTAATATTAATAAGTCTGCCTGTGATTGCTGCGTTAATAGAAATGGTGAATGGATGTCTGAAATAAAATTGAAGTGTAATAAGCTCATATATATGCTTGTAATTTTTGTTATGAATATACATATTTTTTGTGGTCATGTCAGTATAAACTATTGTTATGCAGATGAACTGACTGATACAGACAATCCCTATAGTATAGATGTAATTGATGATAAGGCTTACAGGGATATAGATAATATAGTCAGAAAGGAAACGGGAATTAATATATCTTACAAAGAGATAATGCAGGAGCTGCTCACAGATAATAGCGGGAATGAACAGCTAAAAGATATATATGTATACATAATTAAGGTTATAAAAGCTGCAAAAAATGATATATTACAGATTGTCTGTCTTTGTATTTTTTCAGCATTAATTAATGCACTGGCTCCGTTGTTTAACGAAAAACAGTTGAAAAATACAGCATCCGGAGTTATTGCAGTTTCGCTGGTAACAATATTAATGTCTGTTTTTATTGGGATGTATAAGTTAACAGAGAGTTCCATTTCATCAATTATTAATATATACAAGGTTATATCAATGGTATTTTTTCCGGCGGTATGTGCTTCTGGCTCGCCTCTAAGTGTAGCCGGATATTACCAGATAGTCATATGGATGATGATGGCTGCTGATATGTTCATTAAAAATATTCTTCTTAATATGGTAAGAATATATATATGTATACTGCTATGTGACTGTATAGATAAAGAACCTCATTTTGTCCATATGTGTACATTTATAAAGAAGGGAATAAAGTGGTGCGGTGGCACTATACTGACTTTGTTTATGGGAATTAATGGAATTAAGAGTGTGATTAATCCGTTAAAGGATGATATAAATACTTCATATCTATGTAAGGCAGTAAGTCTTATTCCTGGTATCGGGGATACCGCGGCAGCACTTTCACACACAGTTATAGCCTCGTCAGCACTCATTAAGAATACGATAGGTGCAGCAGGAGTAATAGTGCTGATTATCTGCATGCTATTTCCTGTACTCAGACTTATAGTAACAGCAAGCCTGTATCAGGGGATTGCGGCAGTTATGGAGCCGTTGGCGGATAAGCGCGCTGTAAGGGCAGTATCAGGGCTTGGGAATGCCGTAGGCTGTCTTACATATCTTACGATAATTACTACTGTGTTATTTATACTAACACTTGTACTTATATGTCTGGCAACGGGCTGACATAGGGGAAAGTTATGATGGAGGAAATATGATGGAGGAAATATGATGGAGGAAATATGATGGAGGGGGTATATGAATGGCTGCGCCAGATAATTATATTTTATATATTGTCTGTTCTGGTTATAAATGTTGTTTCAGAAAAATATATAAATTATATAAGGCTTGTTACAAGAACGATACTTATTCTGCTGGTAATTACGCCATTGCTAAATATTATAGGGCAGCCTGATGCAATAAAAAACAAGCTTGAAAATGTCTATAAGGAATATAGCACAGCTTATTACAGTAAGGCTTTATCAGGGCAGGTGTACACCTATAATACTGAAACTGTGCTGACTGAAGCAGTAAGCCTTAAGGCAAAAAATCTCTTAAGGGAATATTCTGCTGTATTAAAAAAGGCTGTTGTTGATGTAAATGAAGCTGATGAAGAGGTAGCTAATATTAACAAAATTACAATATATACAGAAAAATTGAAAAAATCAGACCAACAGGCTTTTAAAAGCCGGCTTTCAGAACAGCTTGGAATAGAAAAAGAAAAAATATGTGTTGTATAGAATAAGGGAGTGAGAGTATAAATACATATTATAAAAAATTGTTGAATAAATTCGGTAAAGACAAAATATTAATATTAATACTAGCAGGTGTTTTACTTATGGTTGTCACATTACCTGTTGGCAGAAAGTCCAATGTTAAAGAAGAAAGTACTAAAGAAAATGCAGATGAAGGGCTGAGCGCAGATATGTATGAGGAATATGTAGAAAAACGGCTGGAAAAGATATTGACCAGTGTAGATAAGGCAGGAAAGGTTAAGGTTATGCTCAGTCTTAAGAATTCATCTGAAAAAATACTTGCTAAAGATGAATCATATTCAGAAAGCAGTTCTAAAGCCGCAGCGAAGGAGGATGATGAATCGTCTGAACAGGAGCGGATAAGTACACACATATTTTACGATACTTCGGATGGCAGCAGACCATATGTTGTTATGGAAAATATGCCTGTTGTTGATGGTGCGATAATTGTATGTGAGGGTGGTGATGACAAGGAGCTGGTGAATGAAATAACTAATGCTGTAAGTGGATTGCTGAATATTCCTGTACATAAAGTAAAGGTGATGAAAATGTCTTAGGAAAGATATATAGCGGAGGTTAATTGTGAAAAAAATCAAAAAAAATCAGGTTATTATAACAGCACTTGCAATAATGCTGGCAGTTGCTGGGTATATTAACTATGCTGGAAATATATCAGATATTATATCTGTAAGTGGAAGAGGTGAAGTAAGTAATAAGGATATAACAGATAATAGTGAGAATAATGAGATAGATGTTCTGGATGAAGAACCAGATGATGAAAGCCTTCAGGAGCCCGGAAGTGTAATTCTTACATCTGGCGGGGTAAGCTCAGGTATTATATCAGAAGCCAAGCTCAACAGAGAACAGATACGAGCTAAAAATACGGAAAATCTTACCAATATTGTAAATGATGCTAATCTGGATAAATCCTCTAAAGCGGCAGCAGTCAATGAACTGGCAAAGATAGCTGATTATTCAGAAAAAGAGATGGCTATTGAAATACTTCTTGAAGCCAAAGGTTTTAATAATGTTGTTGCATCTGTTTCAGATACCGGAGTTGACATTGTTGTTAATCAGCAGTCGCTTGAAACGAGCCAGAAGGCACAGATAGAAGATATTGCAAAAAGAAAAACAGGAATGACCTCTGATAAGATAAATATTAATGTTGTGAAGTAGTATTTGTTATATCAGCCTTCAATACTCACGCTGATATATCCAGTTGGTAAATACCTGTGTGAAATACA
>CAKRKK010000156.1 GCA_934358235.1 uncultured Lachnospira sp. | reverse complement strand
ATTAATTAAAGCTAATGAATATTGGAGTGGAATAATTGCAATTTCAATTATGATTGTTGCAATTTTAGTATTGGCTGGGTTTATTGAAAATAGGATTAGGGGATAAAAAGAATGATTTATCAGATAGGCATATGTGATGATGAGAATTCAACGTGTTCGGAATTAGAAAATATTTTAATTAATTATTTTAAGGTATCAGGTCTGAATGTTCAGGTAAATGTATGGAATTGTGCAGAAGATTTTATGAGAGATGTTCCTTTAAAAGTAAAAGTGGATTTATTATTTCTTGATATAGAGTTGCCGAATTATAATGGAATTTATGTAGGAGAATATATACGCAATGATATAAATAATTATGCTATGCACATAATATATGTTTCATCAAAAACTAATTATGCAATGGAATTGTTTAAAATTCATCCATATGATTTTATAATTAAACCTATTGATAAAGAAAAGGTTATTAATAATGTTTCAAAGTTATTGGAATTGGATGAACAAGACAATAATTATTTTGTGTATGAATACAATAGAATAAAAAATAAAATTCATTATGGAGATATTGTGTATTTTGAAAGCGACAGAAAGCATATAAAAATAATATGTAGTGATGGAACGGAGAGAATATTTGTTGGAAAGTTAGTAGAACTTATAGACAAGCTTCCGTTTAATTATATTATGGTTGCGCAGTCGTTCATAATTAATATAAGGCATATAAGAATGTTTAAAAAGGATTCTTGTATAATGGATAATGGGTGTTGTATCAATATTGGAAGAAAATACAAAGATGTTTTTAATATAAAAATGATAGAATATAACAAAAGTGGAGGTAATGGATGATGCAATTAGAGGATGCTGTTGTATCTGGAGTTACTGAACTTGTGAGAATATATATTATTTTGGAATATTTTAAAATATTTTTAAATGTACATTCTTTAAGACGAAATATTATAAGTTGTGTTATTACATATATTATTACATTATTAAGTTATCTGGTGTTTCATAATGTTTTGGTTAATTTAATAGTTACAGTTGCAGGAATAATATTTTTATCTGGTGGTTTTAGAGGAAAGTTCAAGAAAAAATTATTATTAAGTATAATGCTTTATGCAATTATGTTTGTAATAGATTTGTTAGCTTCTTTTTTATTATATGAAGCACCGGATTCTAATAATTATGATATTGTCAGTTCATTTATTTCTGTATTGCTTTTTTATATAGTTGTAATAGGCATTAAAAATGCTTTTAAGGGAAAAGGCAGGATTGATTTGTCAGGACAATGGTATTTATTGTTATATTCGGCATTATTAAGTATTGCAGTATTGTATGTTGTATATAAGGATATGGTGGTTTCAAGAATTGCGGTGCTTACAATCTGCATTATTATATTGAGCTTTAATTTGATGTTATATATTTTTTATATGTCTATGCTTGACCGTTTCCTATATGAAAGAGAAAATCTTGAATTAAAACAGCAGATGAATATATACGAGAGTCAGATAAGAAGTGATATTGAAAACAATAGAAAAATCAGGACGATAAAGCATGATATGAAACACCATATAAGAGAAATAAATGATTTGCTTATGAATGATAAAATTCAGCAGGCAAAAGATTATTTGCATCAGATAAGTGATGAGATTATAAATGCCCAAAATATATATAATACAGGTAATGAAGCCTTCGATGGAATTCTAAACTTTTATGCTGAAAAATATATGAATAAGCCCCTTGAACTGGCTGTGTCAGTTGCAATACCAGAAAATCTTGAAATAAACATATATGATGTAAATATTATACTTGGTAATCTGCTTGATAATGCATTGGAAAATGCTTTGGATAATTCAAAAGTAAGTATGGATATTAAATATACTGTGGGAATGATACATATTTCTATGTCCAATTTATATGATGGCAGTATAAACAAGATTGATGGACATATCATAAGTAAAAAGGATGATAAGGATAATCATGGCTATGGTCTGGATAGTATAAAAAGAATCGTTGATAAATATGATGGCTCAATGATTAAATCATATGAAAATGGGAAATTTGAAGTTGATATTATTATATATTTGGAATAATGAAAATAAGCAGATAAGTGATATTAAACATTGAATACAGAGTATATCAGACGATAAGCCGAGGGCACTGCCCCTGTGCCACCACCCTCGGCTTATTGTCGTTCGTATGTCATTTTTATAAGAAAGTAATAGAGAATCTACATTTCAAGGTATCCAATATCACCCTTCTGGCGGATTGCTCCCAGGCACAATCTGCTTATATATAAGCTCGCAATCCTGTCTTGTAAACTTTATTCCTGCCTGCTTAGCCTTCTGGCTTAATGCAAATATAAGCGGAACGATTTCTTCTTTATTCTTACCTTTGGAAAGAGTTTTGAATTCATTTAAAAGTAGTTGTTTGCGAAAATCATTTTCTGACATATAAATCTCCATTTCTGATTGAGAATAATAATTACAAATATAAATATGTAATACAGAAGTCATTTATAACAGTTAATTATTATTGGAACTTCCATAATTATTGCCATCATTAAAGTCCAGCTTATCAAGCTGTTTAATATATTCATTGTACATATCCTTCTGCGAAGAATTAAGTATATTATTAATGTTTATATTGTTAAATTCACCAGAGCCAGTGTTATTATTAAAATTATTAAATTCAGAATTATCATTAGAATTATTATTGTTAAATTCATTAGAACTGGCATTGTTAAACATATCCATCATACCAAACATATCAGACGTTTTGGAAAAGTTCCGATAAGTGTTTATTAACTGCTCAATGTTATCGGGGCAGTAAGCCAGAATGGTTTTCATAATAGCTTCATTATTAAGTATATCATTAAGGGAAGTGTTAGCATTTATTCCTGAACTATTACTACATGTTTTAAATGTGTTACAGCTATAGGGAGAGTTGTAGAAGCTTAATGTGTGTTTTAATTCATTTGCCCTTATAAGCATAGAGAGCTTTTTTTGCATACCGTATTCCATAAAAGGAATGAGGGCTTTAAATAATTGAAGGTAGCCGGGTAGTGTAAGAATATCAAATTCAGTAACAGGTAATTGTTTCGCCATTCAATCCTCGATTCCTGCGACAAACGCAATATATAATGTGTGTCTAATAGACTTGTTTTAGTATATTCATAAAATTACCAAGATATGAGGCTGTATCCGTAGGATTTAAAATGACGGAATACAGCCTCATTCTGCAACTGTATATAAAATGTTATGTTTTATAGCAGTTATTAGCAGATATAATCATTGCTGGGGGCATCCGCTATTAGCAGCCACAGCCACCACATCCGCTATTGCAGCCACAGCCACCAAGACCTAAGGCGTTGCCGCAGTCACCGCAGCCTCCACATAAGAGAAGAAGGCAGATGAGCCATATGCAGTTGTTAGAACCGCATCCACCACAGCCGCTATTACAGCCACAGCCGTTGTTATCAAAGAGAAGTAAAAGAATAATAAGCCATATGCAGTTGTTAGAACCACAATTTCCACATCCGTTGCATCCTCCGCAGTTTGTTGCTGCTAAATCACTCATAAATAATCCTCCGATTATAACGTTTACAATACAATAATATGAAGGAGAGCTTGTAAGTGTTACTTATTTTGATGGAAATATTGCAATATTTATGAAATTATTATATCATCAAAGGGTATGTGCGGATTATATAAACGCATAGATAGGAGCGTATGGATATGAAAGTATCAGTTATTATTCCTTCTTTGAATCCTGATGATAAATTGGTTACGGTTGTGGATTCTCTTATAAAGAAGGGCTTTAAGGATATAATATTGGTAAATGATGGAAGTGATGCTTCACATATGTGGCCATTTGAGAAGGTTGCAGAATATGAGGAGTGTACAATTCTTACACATGATGTCAATCGTGGAAAGGGAAGAGCGTTAAAGACGGCTTTTGAGTATTGTCTTAAGGAGCGTGAGGACTGTTTAGGTGTTGTAACTGTAGATGGAGATAACCAGCATAAGGCGGACGATATATATAAATGCTGTGAAGCTATGATTAAACAGGATAAAGTAGTGCTTGGCGTGAGAACATTTGATGGTGATGATGTGCCTTTTAAGAGCAGGTTCGGCAATAATCTTACAAGCTTTGTGTTTAAGGTGATGTGTGGACTGGATATATCAGACACACAGACGGGATTAAGGGCTGTACCATATAGATATCTTAAGAGATTCTGTGAGATTGAAGGGGAACGTTTCGAATACGAAACAAGAATGCTTATGGAATTCAAGCAGGCAGATATTCCATATATGGAGGTCCCTATTGAAACTGTATACATAGAAGAGAATGCTTCTACGCATTTTAACCCGGTAAAAGATTCAATCAAAATATATAAGGTTATATTTAAGTATACCTTTTCACCGACAGCGTTAAAGTATGTGCTTAGTTCACTGGCATCCTGGGTTATAGATAATTTAATATTTAATTTACTTGAAATTTTTCTTGTTATGATTACAATATCATTAAGACTGTTAGTTAGTACAGTTGTTGCAAGAGTATTATCATCTATATTTAATTTTACGATGAACCAGAAGCATGTGTTTAAGTCAGACAAGGATGTTAAGTCTGCGGCTATAAGATATTACATATTGTGGTTTGGACAGATGTGTGTGTCATATCTGCTTGTGTTTATATTCACAAAGCTATTGGTGCTTGGCAGCGGTTTAGTCGCTGTAACAAAGATAATAGTTGATCTGGTTCTGTTTGTTATCAGTTATAACATACAAAAAAGATGGGTATTCAAATAATATAATAAAGAATGAGGAAAGTGATGAAAAAGAATGTTTTAAAATGGGTGGGCCGTATAGGTGCCACTTTATTGGCAACGATAATTATACTGGTGGCAGGGCTGTATGGTGTTATGGCTATGCTTGCGTGGGGACCATCGAAGGTTGCAAAGAAGCAGTTTATTATGTCTTTGCAGGAAACTGGAGAGCTTGGTTTTATGGCAAACTGGTTCTGCTCACAGGAAGAAATTGACAAGATTAAAGAAGAGAATTCGGTAAAGGATACAACAGATATAACAGATTCAAGCCTGGTAGTTATAGGCGGTAGTGAATCAGATGATGAAGAGGAGCTTTATGTTGTTGATATTAAGGCAGAGGCTTATAGTGGAAAGCTTATGATCATTAAGGATCCTTCAAGACTTTTCGTTGGAACAGTTCCGGAATTCAAGCTTGAAAAGGGCTGGACAGTTGCAGAAATAGCAGAAAGATATAATGCTACTGCAGGAATCAATGGCGGAGAGTTCGTGGATTCAACTCCTCAGACTGCAATGCCTATCGGACTTGTTATGGTAGATGGAAATGTATTAAAGGGAAGTGCTTCTGAAACTTATCATGTGACTGGCATAACCTTTGATAATAAGCTTGTTATGGGTAATATGACAGCAGCTAAAGCGCAGGAATTAGGCATAAGGGACTGTGTTAATGTAAGTAGTGATATTGGACCATTTCTTGTTATAAATGGTGAGGCACAGGATGTTGATGGCGTAGGTGGAGGTCTTAATCCAAGAACAGCTATTGGACAAAGGGCTGATGGAGCTATTCTCCTTCTTGTTGTTGATGGAAGACAGGTTACAAGTCTTGGCGCTTCATTTTCAGATCTTCAGGACATAATGCTTCAGTACGGGGCTGTCAATGCCTCAGCTATGGATGGTGGAACTTCTACACAGATGTATTATAATGGCGAGGTTATTAATAAGCCATATTCACCAACTGGACCAAGAACACTTCCAACTGCATTTTTGATTAAATAAATACTTGAATGGAGATTATATGTCAGATATGAAAAATAACACGAAGGATACTAA
>CAKRKK010000155.1 GCA_934358235.1 uncultured Lachnospira sp. | reverse complement strand
ATGTTCAAGCAGGAGATTAAGGACGGATATCAGGTAGAGGTTCCTGATAACTGGTTAAAGGATGGCAATCCATTTGAGATTAAGCGTTCTGAATACAGATATGAAGTCAAGTTCGGTGGATATGTGCGTTCTTACAGAGATGAAGCTACTGGACGTGATATATTTGTTCAGGAGGATTATCGTTCAGTTATAGCTGTTCCTTATGATCTTCCTGTTATCGGATATGGCAACAATACAGTTAACTCACTCAGAATATGGGATGCAGAGCCTGTTAATACATTTAACTTAAGCTCATTTGATAAGGGCGATTACCAGAAGGCTATAGAGGAAGAGAACCTTGCAAAGAATATTGTAGAAGTTCTTTATCCTAACGATAACCATTATGCAGGTAAGGAATTAAGACTTAAGCAGCAGTATTTCTTCGTATCAGCATCAGTTCAGAGAGCTGTTGAAAGATACAAGAATATGCACAATGGTGATGTAAAGAAGCTTTATGAGAAGGTTGCCTTCCAGCTTAATGATACGCACCCAACTGTTGCAGTTGCAGAGCTTATGAGAGTTCTTATGGATGAGAATGGCCTTGAATGGGATGAGGCATGGGACGTAACAACTAAGACAGTTGCATATACTAACCACACTATTATGGCTGAGGCACTTGAGAAGTGGCCTATTGAGCTGTTCTCAAGACTTCTTCCAAGAATCTATCAGATAGTAGAGGAAATCAATAGAAGATTCGTTGAAGATATTAAAGCAAAGTATCCAGGAGACCAGGAAAAGGTCAGAAAGATGGCAGTTATATATGATGGTCAGGTTAAGATGGCTAATCTTGCTATATGTGCAGGCTATTCTGTCAATGGTGTTGCAAGACTTCACACAGAAATCTTAGAAAAGCAGGAGCTTAAGGATTTCTATGAAATGATGCCAGAGAAGTTCAATAATAAGACTAACGGCATTACACAAAGAAGGTTCCTTCTTCACGCTAATCCACTGCTTGCAGACTGGATTACAGATAAGATTGGTGATGGATGGGTAACAGATCTTAAGCAGCTTGAAAAGATGCTTGTATATGTTAACGATGAAAAGGCAAGACAGGAGTTTATGCAGATTAAGCATAAGAATAAGATAAGACTTGCAAAGTATATCAAGGAACACAATGGAATAGATGTTAATCCGGATTCTATATTTGATGTACAGGTAAAGAGACTTCACGAATATAAGAGACAGCTTCTTAATATTCTTCATGTTATGTACCTTTACAATGAGATTAAGAAGAATCCTGATATGGATATCGTTCCTAGAACATTTATATTTGGTGCAAAGGCTGCGGCTGGTTATAAGATTGCAAAGCAGACTATAAAGCTTATTAATAATGTTGCACACGTAATTAATAATGATGAATCTATTAATGGAAAGATTAAAGTAGTATTTATCGAGAATTACAGGGTTTCTAATGCAGAAATTATATTTGCAGCAGCAGATGTATCTGAACAGATATCTACAGCATCTAAGGAGGCTTCAGGTACAGGAAATATGAAGTTTATGCTTAATGGTGCCATAACACTTGGTACTATGGATGGTGCTAATGTTGAGATAGTACAGGAGGTTGGAGAGGAGAATGCCGTAATATTCGGTCTTCGTTCTGATGAAGTTATCCGTTATGAGAATGAGGGTGGCTATGATCCTATGGAAATCTTCAACAACGACCAGAATATAAGAGAGGTTCTTATGGAGCTTATTAATGGTAAGTATTCTAAGGAAGATCCAGAAATGTTCAGGGATATCTACAACTCACTTCTGAATTCACAGGAGGGAAGAAGAGCAGATACTTACTTTATTCTTAAGGATTTCCATTCTTATGCAGAAGCACAGGCAAAGATTGATAAGAGATACAGGGATGAGACTGGCTGGGCTAAGACAGTTATGATTAACTCCTTTAAGGCAGGTAAGTTCTCATCAGACAGAACTATCGAAGAATATGCAACAGAAATCTGGAAGCTTACTAAGACACCAGTTAAGTTAAAGTAAAGGTTGTAAAATATAGAATAATATCTATCCGGTATTCATACATTTTATCTAGGAGGCTAGATAAGGTGTATGAGACTGGATAGATTTTTTTTGCCACGGATTGTATTGCAGGGAGCAGAGACAATCAGGGACAGCATAGCAGCAGTGGTGACAGACAAGCAGTATAAAAGGTATAAGAGAGGCAGAAGCAGCTATACGGGTACGGAATATAAACAAGCGGTTGCAAAGGAAAAATGCGGCTATGTAATAAGCAGTTGTGAAGCAGAGAATTATGATTACAGAGATTATGATTATTATAAGAAAAGAAGGATGACACAGGGCGGATATATTAATCTTAATCGAAAACAGACTCTTAGGGATGTATCAGAACAACCGGCTGAAACAAAGGTACAAGGCAGAAAACATAATGATGTTATAGTCGGAAAATGCATGGCGGTAATAATATTTATCGCCATTTATTTGTTAGTGCCAGCTATTGTGACGCTTAAGCTTACAGGAGTTGTGGATAATCCGGTAGATGATGAGATAACGGATGGAAAAACAATAACCATTAATTATAAGAATGCTGACCAGAGGATTGATGTGGAAAAGTTTATCGGTATGGTTCTTGCAGACAGATTATATATGGGAGCGGAGGTTGAACTTCTGAGAGCTGAAAGCATTATGATAAGAACGGATATATATCGTATTATGGATGAACAGATGAATATAACTGCTGAGCAGACCGGAATGAATTATCTTACCATAAGTCAGATGAAGAAGCTGTGGAAGCAGGCTTATACAGACAATTATAATCTTATATATGACTGTGTGGCATCAACTAAGGGAATGGCTATACAGCATAACGGACAGTATATAGATGCAAGGTATACATATATTTCGCAAGGCAGGACACTTTGTGGAGCTGACATATTAGGAGATACTTATTCGTACCTTCAGGCAGTAGACTGCCCGCAGGATAAGGAGGCAAAGGAGTATCTGGTTGTGAAAACCATAAGCAGCAAGGCTTTTGTGAATGCATTTGAAAAAATGTATGACGGACTTAAGCTTGACAAAAACGAATTAGATAAACAGGTACAGACAGTTTCGTCCGACAAAAATGGGTATGTTTTAAAAATGCAGGTGGGTAATGTAGTAATGACGGGAAGCACCTTTGCAGGAATACTGGGAATTAACTCTCCATGCTTTAAGCTTGAATATATGGACAGCGGCGTTAAGGTGACTACAACTGGCGTTGGCGACGGGCTGGGTATGAGCATATATACGGCAGGCAGAATGGCAGAGGAGGGAGCAGCCTGCGAGGATATCCTAAAAACCTTTTATGCTGATATTACAATAGATTAATAATCCTTTACTGATATTTTACTTAATAATACATATAGATTTTAAGAATGTTATTTATATTAGAGGCAATCTTTGATTGATAAATAAATGTTTATTCTGCAAAATGCGTACCGCAGAGTGAAAATACTATTAATCGGAGGTTGCCTGTTTATGTTGGAGCTGATATTTCAGATTGGGAATTCAGTATGCAAAAGTTATAGGTGAAATGTCATATATCCAGCATAATGTCAATTAAGCATAATATCAGGAGGAAGATATGAGAAGAATGAAAAAGGTTGCAGCAGCAACACTTACAGCAATGATGGTAGCAAGCCTTGCTATGGGAACAACAGAAACATGGGCGAGAAGTTCAAAGAGAGCTGCCTGGAATAATGCAGCAGCAGAATCGGCAGATGTTGAGATGGAAGTAAAGGATGCCTGTTATACAGAGGATGGAAAAGAAACAGATGCTCATAATGTTAAATCAAATGTATATGCAAACAGCACAGAGTGGGCAGAATGGAAGACTAAGTGGGAGAGTGTAAGGACTAACTTCTGTCAGATAGCATTAACTCCTGGTGAGGATGCAGCTAAGCTTAATGCAGCCTGGTATTCAACAACTAAGGATGAAACTCCTAAGCTTAAGCTTATGGATGCTTCTGGTAAAGAAATAAAGACATATGAAGGAACACAGTCAGTTGAAGCTGATGTTGAAACAGTTAAGGATGGTGATAAGACATATACTTTATATCCATGTAAGGTTACTGTAACTGGACTTACAGAGAATACCTCATATAAGTACCAGTATTATGTAAATGGAGCCTGGTCTGAGACATATGACTATAAGACACAGTCAACAGACAGTTTTTCTATAATGTATGTAGGCGATCCACAGATAGGTGCATCAACAGACCAGCTTAATATTAGTAATAAAGAATATTATGCAATGAATGATTCATATAACTGGTATCATACACTTAACAATGCTGTTAAGAAGTTCCCGAACTTAAGCTTTATTATGTCAGCAGGCGACCAGATTAACCAGTCTGGTGTATCCAATGATGCAGATAAGCTGGAGCAGCAGATAGAATATGCAGGTTTTCTTAATCCATCTGTACTTAGAAGTCTTCCTGTTGCTACAACAATCGGTAATCATGATTCCAAGTCAGTTAACTATTCTAATCATTTTAATTATCCTAACAAGCAGACAAGCGATGCTAATACAGCATCAAAGACAACTGCAGGTACGGATTACTACTTTACATATGGAAACACATTGTTCATAAGTATTGATACTAATAACTATAATGTTGCTACCCATGAAAATGTGATAAAGGAAGCAACAGAAAAGAATCCTTCTGCAAAGTGGAGAATACTTATGTTCCATCAGGATATTTATGGCTCTGGTTATGACCATTCGGATTCAGATGGTATTGTTCTTAGGACACAGCTTACTCCTGTTATAGATAAATATGATATAGATGCGGTTCTTCAGGGACATGATCATACATATTCAAGAACATATCAGCTTACCTCAGATGGCAATACTAATCACGGAGAATATACAAAAGCACCTAACACAGCAGAAAAAGAAAACTTCACAGCATATATTAAGGATAATAACTGTTATAACCTTAAGTCAGGCAAGGAGGATTCAAGCAAGGTTGTAGATCCTGAGGGTACTGTATACTTTGAAGCTAATTCAGCAACAGGTAGTAAGTATTATCAGCTTATTGGTACACAGCAGGATTATATAGCAGCAAGATGCCAGAGCTGGAGACCTACATATTCAGTTATTGATATAACAGATACAACTCTTACAGTAAAGACTTATGATGCAGCATCTAATGAGGAACTTGTAGCAGATGGCGGTGTGAAGACTGCATACACAATTGTAAAGCAGGCAGATAAGACAGCCCTTGGAACAGAAATAACAAAGGCAGAAGCAGCCTATGATACAGCTAAGAAGGCTGGTAATTATACAGAGGCTTCTTTGAAGGCTCTTGAGGATACAATTGCAGCAGCAAAGGCTATTTCGGAGAAGGAAGAAAGCACAACAACAGATGTAGCAAGTGCAGTAACAGCATTACAGGAGGCTGTTAAAGGACTGACAGTTGCAGACAATAACGGTAATAATGGAGCAGGAACACAGGATAACAACGTGGCAGGAACGAAAGATAACAGCGGAGCTGGCACGAAAGATAATAATAGTGCAGGAACACAGGATAACAACGTGGCAGGTGCACAGGATAATAATGCAGCAGACGCAGGTGCATCTGGAAATCAGGATACAGGAGCTGTGGAAGCTGCTGATAATACAGTAAAAACAGGTGATACAAGTAAAGCAGCAGTCTGGTATACAGTTGCAGGCCTTTCAATGGCAGGTGCGGCAGGTATAATACTTGTAGATAGAAAGAAAAAGAAGTTTAATTAAATAATGATACCAGGGTGCTATGTGCCAGTGGCACATGTTTAGCACGGACCGAAGCGTAGCGTAGACGTGGGAGTGCATAGCACGGAACAATCCGTAGGTATCAAAGTC
>CAKRKK010000154.1 GCA_934358235.1 uncultured Lachnospira sp. | reverse complement strand
TACCAGTAATTGCGTTAAGAAGTATGACCGTGTTGCCTGACATGGTCATACATTTTGATATAAGCAGAAAAAAATCCATTCAGGCGGTGGAGAATGCACTTGCAGCACAGGAAAAGGTGCTTCTTCTTACACAAAAGGATCCACAGATAGAAAGTCCTAAGCCGGAAAACTTGTATAAAACTGGAACGGTAGCGGTTATTAAGCAGGTTATAAAGCTGCCTGGTAAACAGGTGAGAGTCCAGGTGGAGGGATTAAACAGGGCACAGGCAGTTGAAATAACAGATACTAAGGAATGTCTATTAGCTGTAGCTGCCGTGGATGATAGCTATATAAATGAGCCGGATGAGGTGACGGATAAGGCGATTCTAATAGGAATAAAGGAGCTGTTAAAGCAGTATGGTGCAGCTAATTCCAGATGCAATAAAGAAATGCTTATGTACTGGCTGGGGCTTGACAATGCCAGGACACTTATACTTAAGGTGTGTGCTGATTTTCCTATGGAATATACAGACAGACAGGCGCTTCTGGAGATGGATGATATAATAGATGTGTATGAGTATATAGCTGGAATGCTGATAGAGCTTACGAATGCCTATAAAATAAAGGAAGAGCTTGCACTTAAGGTAAAAGCCAGAGTTGATAATAACCAGAAGGAATATATTATAAGAGAACAGCTTAATGTCCTTAATCAGGAGCTAGGAGAAGATGGATATTCTGAATCAGAAGAATATGATAACCAGATAGCCTCGCTTAATGCTGATGATGAGATAAAGGAAAGACTTCACAAAGAGGTCAGAAGATTTAAAAGCCTGTCTAAGGGGTCATCAGAGGTGAATGTTGAAAGGGCATATATAGAGAATTGTCTTGCACTTCCGTGGAACAATAAAACAGAGGATAATAAGGATATTATTAACGCAAGGAAGGTTCTTGATAAAGAGCATTATGGAATGAAGGAAGTAAAGGACAGAATCATAGAAGCACTTGCGGTAAGAAATATAACAGCTAAGTCAGAAGCACCTATATTATGTCTGGTAGGTCCTCCGGGTACAGGTAAGACATCCATTGCACATTCAGTTGCGGCTGCACTTAATAAAAAATATATAAGAGTGTGTCTTGGCGGCGTGAGAGATGAAGCAGAGATAAGGGGGCATAGAAAAACCTATGTAGGTGCTATGCCAGGAAGAATTATAGAAGGATTAAAGCAGGCAAAGACCTCTAATCCACTTATGCTTCTTGATGAAATAGATAAAATCAGCAATGATTTCAGGTCAGATACAGCCTCTGCGCTGCTTGAGGTTCTTGATAGTGAACAGAATTCACATTTTGTTGATCATTATATAGAGCTTCCTGTGGATTTATCAGATGTACTTTTTATTGCAACAGCTAATGACCTTTCTACAGTAAGCAGACCATTGCTTGACAGAATGGAAATAATAGAGGTTTCAGGTTATACAGTTAACGAAAAGCTTCACATTGCGAAGGAGCATCTTGTTAAGAAGCAGATATCAAAAAATGGTCTGACATTATCTATGCTTAAGATATCTGACAGCGCATTAAAGCATATTATATATGGATATACTAAGGAAGCTGGTGTGCGCGAGCTGGAAAGACAGATAGCCAAGATATGCCGCAAGGCAGTAACACAGCTTTATGAAGAGGGTGCGTATACACCGGATGGTAATAGAAATACGGATGTAAAGAAATGCATACGGGTAACGGATAAGAATCTTTCTGATTATCTTGGCAATGTGAAGTATAGAATTGATAAAGCAAAGAGAAATCCTGAGGTTGGTGTAGTAAGAGGACTGGCATGGACAAGCGTTGGAGGAGAAACGCTTGAGATAGAGGTTAATGTTATGGCTGGCAATTCAGAGCTTAAGCTTACAGGTAATATGGGTGATGTTATGAAGGAGTCAGCAATGATTGCATATTCTCTTGTGAGGTCACTTACTATGACAGGTAAGTATAAGGTGGATAGTGAGTTTTATGATAAGCATAATATTCATCTGCATATACCGGAGGGAGCGGTTCCAAAGGATGGACCATCTGCAGGTGTTACTATGACAACAGCTATACTTTCAGCGGTGACAGGAATTCCGGTGAAGTCAGAGGTTGCCATGACAGGTGAGGTGACACTTAGGGGAAAGGTGCTTCCGATAGGAGGACTTAAGGAAAAACTGCTTGCTGCCAAGCTGGCAGGAATGAAGCTTGTGCTTGTTCCGCAGGAGAATAAATCTGATATTGAAGAGCTTGATGCTGAGATAACAGATGGTCTTTTAATCAGCTATGTTGAGAATATAAATCAGGTGTTGAAGCAGGCACTTGTACTTACGGATAATTAATCACGATAAATAAGGAGGAGTCCGCAATGGTTATAAAAAAGGTTAATCTTGATATTGTTATCGGTGTTACAAGTGCAATACCGGATACACAGTATCCGGAGGTTGCATTTGCAGGAAAGTCTAATGTAGGCAAGTCATCACTTATTAACTCGCTTATGAATAGAAAGTCTTATGCAAGAACATCTTCACAGCCGGGAAAAACGCAGACTATCAATTTCTATAATATTAACGATTGCATGTATCTGGTTGATCTGCCGGGCTATGGATATGCTAATGCAAGTCCGTCAGTTAAAGCTAAGTGGGGCAAAATGATAGAAAAGTATTTAAAAAAGTCTGCAATGCTTAAACAGGTATTTCTGCTCGTAGATATAAGACATGATCCATCAGAAAATGATAAAATGATGTATAACTGGATAGTTGATAATGGTTTCAGACCGGTTATTATTGCTACTAAGCTTGATAAGCTTAAAAGAAGCCAGATTGCAAAGCATGTCAAGGCAGTAAGGACAGGTCTTGGATTAAGAGAGGATGATATTCTTATTCCATTTTCATCGGAAACGAAGCAGGGGCTTGAAGAGCTGTGGAAAACAGTAGAAGCTTATATTATGCCAGATGAAATTCAAGACTGAAATGCAGTTAGAATCCGGTAGGAATTTATTTGCAGATTTACAGATGGATTGTCTGGTGTCGAATTATGTTGTTTTTGAGTATAAAAAGTAGTATAGTTGTTGATGTCAGACTTTATAACAATAAGAAAAGGTAAGGCATAATAGGAGGAAGATACATATGTTAACAGTTTCAATTTTACTTGATTCAGTAGAAAAGGTTCAGAGATTTGTAAGTAAAATAAGCAGGTATTCCTGCAGCTTTGATGTTGAGAGTGGCAACAGCTTTGTTGATGGTAAGTCGCTGGTTGGTTTGTTCAGCCTCGATATAAGCAGACCACTTCAGTTAACCATTAATGGTGGAGAAAGCGAAATTGAAGATGTTTTAAGAGATATAAATGAATTCATGCAGTATTAAGTTTTAATTAAACACGAGAGGATAAGTATGAAAAGATTATCAATATTAATAGTTATTATGCTTGTGGCTGCATCCATTACTGCCTGTGGCAAAGGAGCTTCTGAAACAGCAGGAAATCAGAATGATATACAGCAACAGCTTTCAGGAAAACATCACGTTGTGATTACTGTAAGGGATTACGGTGATATAAGCGTTGAGCTTGATGCTGATGCAGCACCTATAACAGTTACTAACTTTGTAAACCTTGCTAAAGAAGGCTTTTATGACGGACTTACATTTCATAGAATTATAAGTGGTTTTATGATACAAGGAGGAGATCCGGCGGGCGATGGCACTGGCGGCTCAGAGAATAAGATAAAAGGTGAATTTAGTGAAAATGGTGTTGCAAATGAACTTACACATAAGAGAGGTGCTATATCAATGGCACGTTCAAGCAGCAACAACAGCGCAAGCTCACAGTTCTTTATAGTTCATAAGGATAGTACATATCTTGATGGCAAGTACGCCTGCTTTGGTTATGTAACTGATGGTATGAATGTTGTAGATAAGATATGCAGCAGCGTTAAACCACTAGATGATAATGGGAAGGTTAACAGGGAAAGCCAGCCGGTTATAGATAAGATAACGGTTGTAGACTGACATAGCAGGACATAAGGCTATGAGTATCAGAAACAAATAGATATATAAATAAAAAGTGGCTGCCGTCTTAACGAAATTCAATCGTTAAGGCGGCAGCCACTTTTATATATAATGCGGAAAATGGGACTTGAACCCACACGTGGTAACCCACACAAGAATCTGAATCTTGCTCGTCTGCCATTCCGACATTTCCGCTAACTTGTTTATTGTATGATAATATGTAAAAAATGTCAAGAGGCTTAATAATAATAAAAAATATAAACAAAAAAGGAAGCATAAAAGCTTCCTTAAAGTAGTGCAGTCGGCGGGACTTGAACCCGCACCCAAGCAATATGGACTAGATCCTTAGTCTAGCGCGTATGCCAATTCCGCCACGACTGCTTATTTAGTTACCGCTGTTTCCCAGCGACTTGATTATAATATCATAAGATGTATGTACTGTCAACAATAAATTTTAAAAAATAAATAAAATAAAAACAGGAAAAGTATTTATAAAAAAACATTTAAGTCACTTTACATTTATAAGCTACAATAGTATTATATGTGGTGTGTGCTACTATGGCTCAGTCGGTAGAGCAACTGATTCGTAATCAGTAGGTCGCCGGTTCGATTCCGGCTAGTAGCTTTTGATAATCTATGCCAGTTATGGTGGCGTATCTGGGTATCAGATTGGATATCCAGATATTTTTATGTATGGAGTGGGATATAAAGGAAAAGACAAGAAATATCAAAAGCATAATAGTAAGGTCAGCTTGCTTGACAAGAGAAAATAGTACACGTATAATCAAGCAGTATATAAATATCTTTGTAATTATTTTGGATATTTATATATTTTTAATACAAGTTTAATGTATATAATTAACAAGCAATTAAAAAAGAGAAGCAGGAGAAAAGATGGAAAAGAATATTAGGCAGGATAATAATGAAGAGGTAGAAATTGACATAATGCAGATATTAAGAATGCTGTTGTCAAAGATATGGGTTATAATAATATCTGGTATTGTTGTTGGAATTATAGCATTTTCTATAACAGAGCTTGCGATTACACCACAGTATCAGTCATCAATAAAGTTATACATAATCAACAGACAGAATGGTTCCACAACAACGCTTAGTGATATACAGTCATCAACACAGCTTGTTCAGGATTACAAGGTTCTTGTAACCAGTCTTCCTGTTGTGGAGCAGGTGGTTCAGGATCTTAACCTTGATATGACATCTGATGAGCTTGTAGAGAAGATTAAGTGCGAAATAGAATCAGATTCGCGTGTACTTCAGGTTACAGTTACGGATGAGGATCCACAAAGAGCGAAAAAGATAGTTGATGCAGTTGCAGATATATCAGCAAAGCAGATAACATCAGTTATGCAGATAGAGGGTGTTAATGTTATTGAGTACGGAAGAGTTGCTACTGAACCATCAAGTCCTAATGTTAAGAAGAATACAATGTTAGGTGCAGCAGTTGGTATAGTTTTAGCAATGGCAGTACTTGTTGTTAATTTCATTCTTGATGATACAATTAAAACATCAGATGATGTAGAGAAATATCTTGGTATAACTAACCTTTCACTTATTCCTCTTACAGAAGAAGAGTATAACGGACAGTCACAAAACGCTAAGAAGAGAAAGAAGAGAAAATAATAACTAAAGAAAGGTTGGAGGGAATTAAGAATGCAGAGAATCAGTATAGAGAATACCCAGCAGGATAATTATCAGGTAAGAGAGAGCTACAGAAATTTAAGAACTAATATATTCCTTAGTGGAAAGGATACTAAGGTTGTAATGTTTACAAGCTGTGGACCTAATGAGGGAAAGTCAACAGTAACTATGAATCTTGCATCCTCTATTGCAGATGGAGGAAAGAAAGTTCTTTTTATTGACTGTGATTTAAGAAAGTCAGTATTGGTTGGACGTTACAGGGTAAAGAAGGGTGT
>CAKRKK010000153.1 GCA_934358235.1 uncultured Lachnospira sp. | reverse complement strand
GGTTTAACAGTAACCTGCTTTTCTACATACATCTTTATTCCACCCTGCCGGAGTGCTATCTCGTAGGATGTTTCTCCACATACCCCAAGATTGTATACATCCATTCCTGTGTAATATTTAAGTGTATCCGGATAATTCCAGTTAGAAGCATCTATAATACCAGCTTCGTTCTTTATATATGTATTCTCATCATAGCCAAGTCCCCAGGTTATTGAATCTCCCCAGCAGACTATCTTTTTATTGCCAAAAAGCTTTCTGTTATCAGCTACTATGCCCGTTGCTGCATTGACACCCTCACAGTTTTCCTGACTATTCACATAATCTGTTGTGCTTATGGAAGCATTATCCACACTCTGGCATAACGTTTCATCACAATCAAGATTGCTATTCACATTCCTGCTTACCATAACTGCATTATGCTTTGTTACTATATTATCTGCTGCAACACTTACAGCTAGTATTACTACTGCACATATACCAAATATTATTAGTCCATACATAACATCCTTAACCCATCTTCTTACACGCATAGAAAGCCGCCTCCTCATCCTTGTGTTCCCCTGCCACCTAATATTGGCTTTAAATATGTCTTATACTTATGATGACTTTAGTTTTTCTATGTTATTAATGTAAAACCAAATGATGTATATGTATTTATAATATTTCTTTAGCTTTCTTAAGACTTTTACCAGTAATTAACTGATTTCTCAACAAGCTTACTGCCCTGATATCTTAACTTAACCGTAAAAAATCTTTTTTCGCCTTCTAATATCAGCTTAAGGAATACCGCATCCCCTTCCCATGTCGGAAGCTCTGGCACCTTCTTTTTATCTATCCACATAAGCTCTCCCTCATCACATTCACATACATTTCCTGTGAATCCATCTGCCGTAAACAGGCACATAAGTTCAGGCTCGCACTCATCACTTATAAATGTAATAAGTCCTCTGAACTTGTATGATGTTAATGTAAGTCCGGTTTCCTCTTTAACCTCCCGCAGCAGGCATTCCTCAGGTGTTTCACCATCATACGCATGTCCACCTACGCCTATCCACTTTCCCTTATTAATATCCTTTTCCTTCTTTGTGCGATGTAACATAAGATAACATCTGTCTTTCTCTATATAACATAATGTTGTCATCTGCATGATATGGCTAACTCCTTTATAATACGTTCTGGTATAATACTGCTACTGCTTTCTGACATTTACAATGAGGATTCCTATACTTACAAGTATAAGTGCTATAAATGCATTTATTCCAAGCTCGCTGCTGCCCTCTCCAAGCCACCAGGCTGAAAGAAGTACGCCAAACACAGGATTGGTAAATCCGAATATAGCAACCTTTGATACCGGATTATGCTTAAGCAGAATTCCCCAGAGTGAATATGCAACTGCTGATATACAAGCAAGATAAAGCAGCATAAGCACTGCACTAAATGAAATATGATTAATTCTTCCACCCATGATAAGTCCAACAATCACCATCACTATACCACCAAATATAAACTGATAGCCACTAAGCATTACCGGATTATCATTCTTAGAATAATTCTTCATAAGGCATGAAGATACCGCATATGATATTGCACATAAAAACAGGCTTCCATCTCCCATAAGGCTAAGATTCATATCTATTGACCTGCCATTCATGCTTACTATAATTACACCTGCAAAGCCTATCACACAGCCTGCAAGCTTCTTGAAATCAAGCTTTTCCTGATGAAAGACAAGACCTGCCAGCAGAATTACAAAAAATGTGTTTGAACCATTTATAATAGATGCCTTTACACCGCTGTTATGTGCAAGCCCGATATAAAAGAATATATATTGTAATATTGTCTGGAATAATGCAAGCTTTGCTATGCTTGGAACTGAGGACTTAGTTGGCACTAACATTTTTTTATTAAGTGCACTGCCTATAAGAATAGTAAGTATGCCTGCCAATATAAAACGTGTTCCCGCAAATAATATCTGTGTCCAGGTTTCACTTGATGGTATCTTAAATAACGCATATCCTAATTTAATACAAGGTGACGCACTTCCCCAAAGAAATGTGCATACAAGTGCAAGTGCACATACCACCCAGGTTTTCTGAAGGAAATCCTTTCCCTTCTCTTCTTTAGCTGTTGTTGCGTTAGTTAATTGTTCTTTTGTGTTCATTATTAATCTTTCTCCCTGATGTTATTTGTTATAGAGTAAATTACATATACTAAAACAGATATCTGGCCCATAAAGCCAATTTCTTTATTAGCTTCATCTGACGTTCTCTATATGCCGACGACTCTACCGGCTGTACATTATATGGATTATCATAGCTTCCATCCTTGCAGGCCTTTCTTGCTACCCTTTCATAGCCCTCCATTGACTGATTCAACTCTCTGTTAATATCCTTGCTATCTATCACAAGCATAAGTTCTGTATCCAGATAAGCACTTCTCATATCTATGTTAAAGGAGCCTATAACTGCTATGTTATCATCAATCAGTACCGACTTACCATGATATGAATAACCGCCTTCATATTCCCATACATCAATCCCTGTATCAAGTATACTGTTTTTATTAACATAATAATCTGCAGAACCAAACGGATTGCCATTGTTAGCAACTGAATTCGTCATAAGTGATACATCATCAACCGTGTCACAAACCGACTTTAATCCTTCATACATATAATCGTTGCATATAATATAAGGTGTATGCAGCTTAACTCTGCTGTCAGCCTTCTTCATAAGTTCAACAAGCTGATACCATACATATGGTTTCTTTGATGAATATTCTATGGGATTACTCATAAGTGCTATATTATTCACTTCATAGGTATCCTTAAACATATCTCTATAATTACTTTTTCCAAGACCTTTATAAATCTTATCTTCCGCATTATCTGCACAATAGTCTGCGTATAATGAATGAAGCTCTTCTCTGGCTGCCGCTACCTTCTTCCCTGCTGCTAATTTATTCTTCTTAGCCTCAATTCTGGAGCTGTCCACCGTATTATTATCTGAATATGTACTTTCTTCACAGTCATTATATTCATTATTCTCTGATATTGTGAAATATGCGGCTGTATCTGTAATCGCATTTACTCCACTGATAAAAGCCTTACTTTCCTTATAATTCCACACGCTTTCAAAATACGATAGAATATCGTTAACAGAGCTATTCTCATCTGGATTCTCACAATACACCAACGCATCTCTGTCATAATTCTTATATGGCGAGCTGCTTCCCAAAAAATATGAAAATGTGTTTCTTCCGCCTATTATATAGCTGCTTCTATCGGCTATGAGATACTTATCGTGAAGTCTTCCCATAGACCTCCAGGGTGCTAATGGATTGACCTTATTATATATCTTAATACTCGTTCCTTTACTTGCCGCTAGTGCTTCAAAATAAGGATTACCTTTCATACGAAGAAAGCCTGATACTCCATCAACTATTACATTTACCGATACCCCACGTTCTGAAGCATCCAGAAGCGCACCAAGAATAAGCTTTCCACCATCATCTGCCCTGAAATCAAAGGTTGATAATATAATCTCCTCCTTAGCGTTGCTTATCAGCTTAATACGCTCAAGGAGCGCCTCTCCATTATCTTCTATAACTTTAGCCATTTCCGGCTCTGTTCTTGTTTTCCATATATTATCAACAGACAGCTCTTCTTTGTCCTCATCTGTCAATACTGGCTGTTTACGATATGTAATAAGTGCACAGCCAACTATAACAGCCACGATAACAAACAGTACGCCAAGTATTATTAAGAATACTTTTATCACTTTCTTTAATCTATTTATAAGCATATACTTTTTCCCTTTTTAATTATATAATCATCTGGAACTATATCATATCTTGTTGTATAAGCTGCAAAATGTGCAACATTCTGTATTCTATCAGTATATACTGTTTATTGCAAGATTAGTTGTGCTCTAAAACACTTCTTTTTACTAAACTTATTTGTATGTAATAACACCAACTCATAGTTTACAGCTTATGCATTAACCCCCTATATTCTACTTAATATCCATAATAAATTTCTCAAGCTTATCCTGATTATTCTTTGCCATTTCACTATTACGATCTGCTAATGCAACCTGGTTTTTAATATTTTTAAGTGTCTTTGACAACTGCGCCATGCACCTGTCATTATCTCCACCGCCACTAAATGTAAATACTGCATCTATTTTATCAGCTATTCCATATTTTTTTATAAATGTATTTACTGGTGCGGCTGGCATTCCTGCCCATATAGGTGTGCCTAAAATAATTTCATCATAATAGTCTATATTATCTGGAACACCTTTTATCTGTGGTTTTCTGCCAAATGTTGACTGCATTCCACCAACAAGCATCTGTCTTACTGTATTTTGAGGCAATGGCTTAACCAACTCTATTTCGAATATTTTAGCACCTAGCTTTCTTGCTATTTCTATTGCTGCTTCTTTTGTATTTCCTGATAATGAATAATAAACAACTGCTTTGCTCATAACTATCTCCTTTGCCTGAAAAATGTAATAATATTATTATAAAAGAAAAGAATATGTCTGCTTCGTAGCCGCTTCCTTTTCTTTTGCGCTCATTATATCATAATAACGCACAAACAGCATTGTTGAAAAATTATATGACACTTGTTTTAAACTAATTTTAAAGCAACTTATTTTAAGACTAAATGTTATTACTGAAATTACATATACACCATTTCATAGTTTTGAATACTACATCAAAAGGTATTGTCAACAATAAAGCCTTGACATTTCTGCTATTATATATTATCATCATAATAGTTTGAGTATCAAACCATTATTGTAATGGTTCAGTAATTCTTGCATACTCCAACAATATATATAGAGAAATGAGGATTATTTTAATATGAATCTTAGTGTAAATAAATATAAGCTTCCCGAATTACATATCGGTAATAAAACAGCAAGGCTTCCTATTATTCAAGGTGGCATGGGTGTTGGTGTCAGCTTAAGCGGTCTTGCAGGTGCCGTAGCAAAGGAGGGCGGGGTCGGAATTATTTCAACTGCCCAGATTGGATATGATGATGCAGCATTTGAATATGATCAGGCAGGCTGTAATTTAACAGCAATACAAAGACACATCCGAAAAGCTAAAGAAATTGCCGGTGGTAACGGTATTATTGGCGTAAATATTATGGTTGCACTTAAGCATTATAAAGAACATGTAAAAGCTGCTGTTGCCTCTGGTGCCGATGTAATTATCAGCGGTGCTGGTCTTCCGATAGATTTGCCTGAACTTGTAGACATCGCCTGCCCTACTAAGATAGCTCCAATCGTATCGTCAAAAAGAGCTGCACAGCTTATATTAAAAATGTGGTCACATAAGTATGACCGAACCGCTGATTTTATTGTAATAGAAGGTCCAAAGGCTGGCGGACACCTCGGATTTTCTAATGAACAACTGCACAATACAGCCGCTCTTAATTTCGATGATGAAATAGTAAGCATTATAGAATGTAAGAAAGAGTATGAAAATAAATACTCAAAGAAAATACCTGTTATTGTTGCAGGAGGAATATTCGATAAACAGGATATTATTCATGCAATTAATCTTGGAGCCGATGGAGTGCAGATAGCAAGCAGATTCGTTGCTACTAAAGAATGTGATGCTTCACCTGCTTATAAACAGGCTTATATCAATGCCAGACAAGAAGATGTGCAGATTATCCAAAGTCCTGTTGGCATGCCTGGAAGAGCACTTCGCAATGCATTTATTAAACAACTTGACAATTCAAGAATTCCAATTTCCAAATGTTACAATTGTCTTGAAAAATGTAACCCTGCAAAGGTTCCATATTGTATTACAAAAGCTCTTATAAATGCTGTAAAGGGAGATGTGGATAATGGCTTAATCTTCTGCGGTGCCAATGTTGGCCGGATAAATGAAATTACAACTGTACACTCACTTATGAAGGAGCTTACAGAATAAC
>CAKRKK010000152.1 GCA_934358235.1 uncultured Lachnospira sp. | reverse complement strand
ATTCTTGTTGGTGTTAATTACACTGATAAAGATGAACAGTTTAAGAAGCATGAGTGTAGAATTGAGCAGATAAATGTAAATGTTTAATGACGTATGATTACTATTTTAATAAAATGATTATTAATATAATAAAAACGCAGAATTGAATAATTAAATGAGAAATAACTGGATAATTTCCATTGTGGAGTTATCCAGTTATTTTTTATGCAGAGGTATATTTTCGTATATATAATCTGAAAAATATTTAATTAAGTTACGCCCCAATAACTCCGGCAAAGCCACATATAAGAACGATTATACCAAGTACAATACGATACCAGCCGAATACCTTGAAGTCATGCTTTTTGATGTAGCCCATAAGGAACTTGATAACTACTAAAGAAACGATGAAGGCAACAAGCATACCAACAAGAAGAATCATCCCTTCCATAGATGTCATAGAGTTATGCATAAGGAACTTCACACCCTTAAGAAGGCTCGCTCCAAACATAACAGGAACAGCAAGGAAGAAGGTATATTCAGCAGCTACTGTTCTTGAAATACCAAGTATAAGTGCACCAACTATGGTTGCACCAGAGCGTGAGGTACCAGGGAATATAGCAGCTATAAGCTGGAAAAGTCCGATATAGAAGGCAAGCTTATAAGTGATACCTGTAAGGTGGCGAACTTTAGGCTTCTTTCCATGATGCATAGTTTCAACGATAATGAAAGCTATACCGAATATAATGAGCATAATAGCAACTGTTGTGTAATTATAGAACAAGGCTTCAAGTTGTTCATCAAAAAGAATACCAACAATAGCAGCAGGAACACAGGATACAAGAATATGAAACCATAACTTAAATATATCCCATTTAACATAAGCACCGGCACCACTTTCTGATAGTGGTTCTTTGTTGTTTTTCTTACCAAAAGGCCATAACTGATGCCAGAAAAGAATAACAACAGCCATTATTGCACCAAGCTGGATAACAACTTCAAACATACTGTAAAATGCATCGGATACCTTAAGCGGCATAATCTCATTAAGCAGAATCATATGACCTGTACTGCTTATTGGAAGCCATTCAGTAATACCTTCTACGATACCAAAAATTATCGCCTTTAAAATCTCTAACATTATTCCTCCAATCACTTGCGGATTATTCTACTCTTATGTATATTCCGCCATAGTCACATTTTATTATAGAAAAAGATTATTGTCTGAAAAAACATGAAGAAAACAATAATATATTCCTATATGACTACACGTTATTTTCGCATTGAAATGCAGGTGTGTCAACAATAGAATAATATAATTTGCACATAATTTCGTTGTGGTTTATATGATATTGATAATTTTACCAGTACTTTACTATATATTTACATTAGATAGATAGCTGGAAGCTGATTTTATTTTTACAATAAAGGTGATTAAGGAGGCGATTTTTTGACATTTGATGAGATTAAGAAAAATAAAGAGGTCAATGAATTCATAACGAAGGGAAATTATAATCTAGGGCTGCTTGGCTATACAGACCATTCACAGATTCACAGTAGTCTTGTTGCACAGACTGCAGCAGTAATATTAAAAAAGTTTGGCTATACTGATGAGGATATAGAGTTAGCCAGGATAGCAGGTTATATGCATGATATAGGAAATGCAGTTAACCGGGTTCATCATGCAGAGTATGGTGGATTACTTGCAAATGAAATATTGAAAAATTCAGACATGAGTATAAAAGATAGAATTACAGTAGTATCAGCAATTTCTAACCATGATGAATCAACTGGTGGAGCAGTTGATCCGGTTTCGGCTGCACTTATAATTGCAGATAAGACGGATGTAAGGCGCGACAGAGTCAGAAGTGAGAAGGGAAAGGCGGCCTTTGATATACACGACAGGGTTAACTATGCGGTTACAGAGCATAAGTTAAAGATAAATTCGCAGAAGAAGACAATATCGCTTAATCTTCAGATAGATACAAAAATCTGTTCTATGTATGAATATTTTGAAATCTTTTTAGGAAGAATGATGATGTGCAGAGGTGCAGCAGATATGCTTGGCGCTACCTTCAAGCTGATGGCTAATGGCTCTAAGGTGCTCTGATTAAATGGCAGCTATATAGCTGTCAGTAGGTTAAACAGATGACTTTTCAAGGAGGCAAGGGATTATATGAAAAAATATTATGTGCTTGATACTAATATACTTCTTCAGAACCCAAATGCAATATTTGGTTTTGAAGACAATGTTGTTGTAATAACAGGGACAACTCTCCAGGAACTTGATTCTAAAAAGAATATGGAGGGTGAGCTTGGCTTTAATGCACGTCTTGCGGCGAGGTTACTGGAGAATATCAGAAGCAGAGGAGATATTTTAAAGGGGGTAAAGCTAAAGGAAACTGGTGGAAAGCTGATGATTGAACCTGATGAGGTATCACAGGATAATCTTCCAGAAGGTTTTGATATTAAGAAACCAGACAATAGAATTATCAGCTCCTGTGTAGGGATTTCTAAAAAGACAAAACGAGCAGTTATCCTTGTAACTAACGATATTATGATGAGAATAACAGCCGCTGCCTGTAAAGTGGAGGTTCAGGAATATAAGAATGACCAGATAAAAGAAACTGATTATATGGGTTACAGGGAAATTAATACAACTAAGGATATTATTGATGAAGTATATAGAAACCAGAGTATATCTTCGGAGGCATTAGAAATAGATGAGAATAATCCTTTAATACCTAACGAATACATAACATTAACTGATGGAATAACCTCTGCATTATGTGTATACAGAAATGACCAGATAAATGTATTAAAAGATATAACAGCATTTGGAATAAGACCGCAGAACAGATTGCAGCGATTTGCACTTGATGCACTTTTAGCACCTGCAGAGGAGATTCCACTTGTAATATTAAGAGGACCGGCGGGAACGGCTAAAACCTTTTTATCGGTAGCTGCTGCATTAGATAAGACATATCGTGAGGATTATGAAAAGCAGAATAGCAGTACATTATACGATAAAATATACATAGGACGCGCCAATGTATCCAGTGATGATGCATTTGGCTTTCTACCAGGAGAATTAGAGGATAAGACAAGACCACTATTAGGTTGTTTTTATTCTAATCTTGAAGATCTTTTAAGAAAAGGAAACCGAGAGGAGGATTCACAGATACAATTACAGATAGAGGATATGATGGAAACCGGACTTCTTCGGGTATTTCCGCTTGCTTATATAAGGGGCATGAGCATAAAAAACAGCTTTATCATATGTGATGAAACCCAGAATATCGGAAGATCACTTATAAGGGACATTGTAACCAGATGTGGACAGGGAACAAAGCTTGTTGTATTAGGTGATATTAATCAGATAGATGTTGCATATCTGGATAAAACTAATTCGGGACTTACATATCTTGCACATAGCATGAAGGGAAGCAGCAAATGTGCACAGATAACATTTACAGAAAGAGAGTCTGTAAGAAGTGCACTTGCAACAGAAGCACTTGCAAGACTTAATTAGGAGATGATCAGAAGGGCTGATTGGTGCCAGTAGTACAGAAAGCAGCAAAGACAGTAACAAAGTTAGTGGTACAGGTTGATGGTACAGATTGCGATACAGGTTGAGTTAAAAAAGTTTACTTTTTGGTCATATAAAGCTATTATTAATAGGATGCGGTACAGCAATTCATATGCATCAGTCAGAAAATCAACATTTTTATAACCTGATAATTAATTATTTGATGACTAGGAGGAACTTATGGAAATATATTTAAAACCAATAATATCAGCCTGTTATATATTCCCAATACTTGCAATTATATTTACAATACCATATATATTATATGAATATCACAAGTATGGCTCAATTCTTGTTCTTAGAACTGGAATAGTGTATACATTTATATTCTATATGCTTACATCATTTTTCATGACGGTTTTACCGCTTCCACCAAGGAGTTCGGTTACACCGCATACGGCGAGTATGCTGCTTGTGCCATTTGACGCTGTTAAAAGGACTATTGCTACCTCAGGCATAATTATTTCGGAGCCATCAACATACGTTGGACTGCTAAAGAATTCTGAGTTCTGGCAGATAGTATTTAATATATTGTTACTCGTGCCATTTGGAGTTTACCTAAGGTATTATTTTAAGAGACCATGGTGGCAGGTGCTTATATTTTCATTCCTTTATAGTCTGTTCTTCGAGCTTACACAATTATCAGGCTTATATGGAATATATAAATATCCATATAGATTCTTTGATGTAGACGATCTTATATGCAATACCTCAGGTGGTGTTCTAGGATATATTATAACACCGCTGCTTGTGTTTATGCTTCCTGACAGGGACAGGCTGGATGATATAGCTTACAAGAAGGGACGCGTTGTTTCAGAATTCAGGCGTGCAATAGCCTGGTGTATTGATATAGCTGTTGTTATGCTTCCGGCTATTATATATATACTACATAATAATAAGAATATATTGGTATTTGTATATAATATAAAATATACGGCGGCCTTAAGCGTATATATAACTTTAATGTTCATATTGGCGGCGGTAATAGGAAACGGACGTACATTAGGAAAGGCACTTGTTAATATTAAGCTTGTTAGTGTAGAAAATGAGGGAAAAGCAGGAGTATTAAGACTGACGGCAAGATATATAATGTTATATATAGCAGGAATGCCATCAATAGCCTATGCGTATTATATATACAGATATATACAGAACGCAGGGCTGCAAAAGGGAGAATGGAAATATTATATTGGTATGGCAGGGCTTGTGGTATGTCTGGGTATTGCAGCTTATATGGCATTGGATCTTTTTCTTTGTATTCTGAGTGCAACAAGAAATATGCTGTATGACAGAATCTCCCATCTGACACATATAAGTCTTGCAGGACGTGATTATATGACAAATGAGGAGGCGCAGGCTGATAAGAAGATACCTGTTGACAGAAAAACATCTATGGATAAGAAAACACCTGTTGATAAGGAGACACCTGTTAATAAGAAAGTACCTATGGATAAGAAGACATCAGTTGATAAGACAACATCTGTGGATAACAAAATGCCTGTTGATAAGAACTTGCATCAGGATATGAAGGTTAATAACGGGAATGTGGAGTTAAATAATGCAGAATTAGATAATGCAGAGTTGGATAATGTAGATATTGACTATGTGGATGTTGATAAGGTTAATGAAATATTGTCTGAGAAATAAATTGATAAAAATATAAAATAAAATATAAAATAAATCATTATTGATATTTATTATCATTTGGTTATGTGTTAACATATGTAATAAAAAAATAAGGTGGAATTTCATTTGTTAAGAATGGATGTAGGAAACATCTGTAAGATATACGGAGGTTAACATATGACGATTAAGGATATGAAAACTGGTCAGACTGCCACGATTCTTAAGGTTGGTGGTGAAGCTGCACTCAGACAGCATTTTCTTGATATGGGACTTATACAGGGTGCAGAGGTTACAGTTATAAAGTATGCCCCTATGGGTGATCCTGTTGAATTAAGATTACATGGATATGAGTTGACGATAAGACTTGCTGATGCAGCACAGATAGAGGTAAGTGATACATACGATAATAAAAAGCCGGAAAAAACAGATATCAGAGTTGCCAAAACTGAGCATCCGGGTCTTGGTGAGGGTGGACGTTTCCACGATAAGGAGACAGAGAATCCTCTTCCTGATGATGTAACACTCACATTTGCACTTGTAGGAAACCAGAATTGTGGTAAAACAACACTTTTTAATGTTTTAACAGGTTCAAACCAGCATATAGGTAATTTCCCAGGTGTAACTGTAGATAGAAAGGATGGCGTGATAAAGGGACATCCTAATACACTTATTACGGACCTTCCGGGTATATATTCAATGTCGCCTTATAGTAGTGAGGAGATTGTGACAAGACAGTTTCTTCTTAATGATAAGCCGAAGGG
>CAKRKK010000151.1 GCA_934358235.1 uncultured Lachnospira sp. | reverse complement strand
TACTTATAGATACTTGCATTATTGTTGATGCACTTCAATCACGTAAACCGTTTGATGAAGTAGCACAGAAAATTTTTATATATTCTGCTAATCAACAATTTGAAGGATATATTACTGCGAAATCTGTTACAGATATTTATTATTTGACACATCGTTCAACTCATAGTGATTCTGAAACACGTAAGATATTAAGTAAATTATTTACGTTATTTCATTTACTGGATACAACGTCTTTGGATTGCAGAAAAGCTATATCCTCTGAAATTAGTGATTATGAAGATGCTATTATGGTTGAAACAGCCGTTCGTTCAGAGATGGATTGTATTGTAACAAGGAATATAAAAGATTATATAAAAGCTCCAATAGAGGTTTATGAGCCATCTGAGTTTGTTGGGGTTCTAGAGGCAGAGAAGAATAAAGAGTAAAAATGTAGACAATTTTAGTAAAAATATTGACATTTTAAAGGGGAAAATAAAGAAAGCTATGTTCATAAAAGTGCGGTTTTATGGGCATAGCTTCTTTTTTGTAGTTGGAAATTTATAATTTACTCCAAAAGTATCTACATTTAAATGATACGATATATTTTATTGTATTTTTACAGAAAATATTTACAACTGTCTTGTCACTTGTAAAGTTTTATAGTATACTTTGTAAAATTTGTAAGTACAATTTTACACAAAAAGGAGATACATATGTCAATAGTAAGTGATATTGAAAAGCTGAAGAAAGAAAAAAACGCAGTAATTCTTGCGCATTATTATGTAGATGAGGATGTACAGGATATAGCTGATTATATAGGCGATTCATTTTATTTAAGCAAGGTGGCTACTAAGGTTGGACAGGACAGAATTATATTTGCGGGTGTTGAATTCATGGGAGAAAGCGCTAAGATACTTAATCCTGATAAAAGAGTGTTTATGCCAGATATGAATGCGGATTGTCCTATGGCACATATGGCAGACAAGGAAGAGATACTTAAGCTGCGTAAGCAGTATGAGGATCTGGCAGTTGTCTGTTATATCAACTCAACAGCAGAGCTGAAGAAATACTCAGATGTATGTGTTACGTCATCTAATGCGGTAAAGATAGTAAAGAAGCTGCCTAATAAGAATATATTCTTTATTCCGGACAGGAATTTAGGACATTTTGTGGCAAAGCAATGTCCAGATAAGAATTTTATATTTAACAATGGCTGCTGCCCAAGACACGTTGTTATGACTAAAGAAATGGTGGAAAAAGCAAAAAATGAACATCCATTAGCTAAGTTTGCAGCACATCCTGAGTGTACAGAGGACGTATTAGAGCTTGCAGATTATGTAGGAAGTACTTCAGGAATTATAGATTATGTAGTAGATACAGATGCAGAGGAATTCATAATAGGAACAGTTGATGGTGTATTTAGTGAAATAAGAAAGAAAGCACCTGATAAGAAGCTTTACACAGTTAAGCCTGACCAGGTATGCGTTAATATGAAGAAGGTAACACTAGAAAAGGTATTAGATGTTCTTGAAAATGATACTAACGAGGTATTTGTTGATAAAGAGCTTGCAGCTTATGCTATGAAGCCACTTAACAGGATGCTTGAGCTTGCAGCTAACTAGCATAGCAACAGCTTTGTGAGAAAATAGATTCTTAATACGCAGGATTGGTGTCTGTGCGCACCTGACACTAATTCGATATGCGTAAAAATGTGCGCGGAAATGAGGATTAAATATGAAAACAGATGTTTTAATAGTTGGTTGTGGATGTTCAGGTCTTTATCTTGCCCTCAATCTTCCTAAAGATAAAAAAATACTAATGATAACCAAGTCAGATGCCGAAAGCAGCGACTCATTTCTTGCACAGGGTGGCATGTGTATGTTAAAGGATGATGCCGACTATGATAATTATTTTGAAGATACCATGAAAGCAGGACATTATGAGAATGATAAGAAATCAGTAGAGATAATGATTCGTTCTTCAAGGGATGTTGTAAAGGATTTAATAGCTGCAGGAGCAGACTTTAAGAAGGACGAGAATGGTAATCTTGCATATACAAGGGAAGGCGCACATAGCAGTAATAGAATTATTTTTCATGAGGACGTTACAGGAAAGGAAATAACAAGTCATCTTCTTGACAGAGTAAGAGAGCTTCCTAATGTTGAGCTGCTTGAAAATACACGCATGTTAGATATAATTACAAGAGATAATGAATGTCTAGGTGCTGTTATTAAAACAGAGGATGGAAATATTATTAATGTTTCAGCAGATGCGACAGTACTTGCGGCTGGAGGAATAGGTGGTTTATACCGTCACTCAACGAACTTCAGACACCTTACAGGAGATGCAGTAGCAGTTGCTATTAAGCATAATGTAGAGATAAAGGATATTAATTATGTGCAGATTCATCCTACAACCTTTTATTCTAAGAATGATAAGGATAGAAGCTTTCTTATATCTGAGTCAGTAAGAGGTGAAGGGGCAAAGCTTTATGATAAGAATGGAAATCGTTTTGTAAATGAACTGCTTCCAAGAGATCTGCTTACACAGGCTATATATGAACAGATGAAAAAGGATGGAACAGACTATGTATGGGAAGATCTTCGTACTATTCCAGAGGAAGAGTTAAAGACACATTTTCCGAATATAGTTAAGCATTGCTATGAGCATGGATATGATGTTACTAAAGAATGTATTCCAGTTGTTCCTGCACAGCATTACTTTATGGGTGGAATAAAGGTTGATTATGAAAGTAAGACTTCTATGGACAGATTATATGCAGTAGGTGAAACAGCCTGCAATGGTGTTCATGGAAGAAACAGACTTGCAAGCAATTCACTGCTTGAGAGTCTTGTGTTTGCTAAGAGAGCAGCCTATAATATGTGCAATGGTGAGCTTACTAAAACTTTAGATGCTGCTGCCAGCGAATATGTCAAGCAGGCAGATAAGAATCAGTATAAGGATGAAGAAAAGCTTGACAAATACTATGGAGAGCTTGTAAAAAAGAAGATAGCGGAAGCAGATGAGTCGATGAAGACAGCATAAGAATATAAAAATATATTATAATATAAAGACATATTAAAATATAGAAATATATCAGAATATAGAAATGCCAGATTTGGTAAAATACAAGAATATAAAATAAGGAGATTGTACATATGTTTGATCAGGTTACATTAAGACTAAATGCAGATCCATTAATATTAAGTGCATTAAGAGAGGATATTACAAGTGAGGACGTTTCAACTAACAGCGTTATGCCTGTACCTAGAAAGGGAGAGGTGAATCTTATATGTAAGCAGGATGGAGTTATATGTGGACTTCAGATATTTGAAAGAGTGTTTACATTATTAGATGAGAATACAGAGGTTGAACTTAAGGCGGCTGACGGAGGTAAGGTGAAGAAGGGACAGCTTCTTGCAGTTGTAAGGGGAGATATTAAGGTTCTTTTATGTGGCGAAAGGACAGCTCTTAA
This sequence comes from uncultured Lachnospira sp., assembly GCA_934358235.1. Lineage (GTDB taxonomy): Bacteria > Bacillota > Clostridia > Lachnospirales > Lachnospiraceae > Lachnospira. The sequence goes on along the minus strand of CAKRKK010000151.1, from coordinate 2,549 downwards.
CTATCTTCAAAGAATGAGTGGTATAGCTACTTATACAAGTGAAGTAGTAAAGCTGCTTGAGGGTACAGGAATTAAGCTTCTTGATACAAGAAAGACAACACCTAACAACAGACTTTTTGAAAAGTATGCAGTTAAAGTTGGTGGTGGTAATAATCACAGATATAACCTTACAGATGGTGTGCTTCTTAAGGACAATCATATAGGTGCAGCAGGCGGAGTTAAAGAGGCAATAACGCTTGCTAAGGAGTACGCTCCATTTGTAAGAAAGATAGAGGTTGAAGTTGAAACACTTGATATGGTTAAGGACGCTGTAGAAGCAGGTGCTGATATAATCATGCTTGATAATATGGACCATGATATGATGGCAGAGGCTATGAGAATAATAGATGGCAAGGCAGAGGTAGAGGTGTCAGGTAATATGACCAAAGAGAATCTTGCCAAGCTGTCAGGACTTTCAGTTAATTATGTATCAAGTGGAGCACTTACACATTCAGCTCCTATAATGGATATTTCGCTTAAGAATCTGCATCCAGTTGACTAATGCTATATAGCAGGAGTGAAGCCGGTTACAGAGTAGGGCACAGAGTGGACCATAGGGCTTGTTGCCTACAACGGTAAGTGTTAGAATTAGTATAAGTAAAGTAAATGCAGGGGTGAAGCCAGGTTATGAATGGACAGTTAAGACGAGAAAAAATAATAGAAATTCTTAGCAGAAGTGATACGCCTGTATCAGGTGTTGCACTTGCTAATCAGCTTAATGTAAGCCGTCAGGTTATTGTGCAGGACATAGCACTTATAAGAGCCGCAGCTTATGACGTATATTCAACTAACAGGGGCTATGTTATAAGAGGAAATAAGGAACATACAAGAATAGTCAAGGTTAAGCATACCAATGCAGATGTAGAGAAGGAACTTAATGCCATAGTGGATATGGGCGGATGGGTTAAGGATGTTTTCGTGTATCATAAGGTATATGGCGTGGTTAAGGCTGAACTTAATATTCATTCTAGACGTGATATAAAGGCATATATGGAAGAAATCAATAATGGAAGTTCAACACTTCTTATGAATGTAACTTCAGGGTACCATTATCATACAATAGCTGCACAGGATGAGAGTACATTGGATATTATTCAGGAGGAGCTGGAAAGGTTAGGATTTCTTGCAAAGCTTCAGGAATATGAGCCGGTTGATTTCTGGAGTAAGAAGGCATAGATAAAGGACTATCGTAATAAGAATTATTTGCATAATATATATTTAGAATTAAGTTTACAGTTCTATGTATTATGTGAATGTTCTTTTTGCGGTAGTCCTTTTTATATTGGTTTTATTGCAAATTCTACTTTTATTCTACATAAAAGTAATTGGAAAAATAATCAGCTTACTATATAATAATATCAGTTACAAAGTGGTAAATAAAAGCGGAGGTGGTTTTACAGGATTATAAAGTCTGTTTTACGGTTAAAATGTATACATTAGTAAGGATATGCAAAGGCTTGTAATGAACTTGGAATATGCTACAATAATGTAATAGGAACTCTTAAAGAAATTTTCAAATAAAAAATGGGATTTATGAAATGGTTTAGATAAAGATTTATAATGCTTAAGGTAGGAGAATAAAAAAATGCACGAATATGAAAAAAATTTAGAAGAACTTGGGATTTCATCAGACGAAAGCAGTAAGGAACGTTATGATAATATCATAGGCTATATGGGAACTCCGGATGGCTTTATGGATGGGCTAGGCCAGCTTGAACAATTGGCATAGGAAGGCTATGTTGTGGCACAGCGCAGAGCTGGTTATATATATAGTGAAGGCGAAAAGGGCATAGCTGTTGATATAAAGAAGGGTGTGTATTGGTTTGAAAAGGCTGCCAGTCAGGAAGACGTGGAATCATGTTATAAGCTGGGTTATATATATGGAAATAAAAAAGAAGTGAAGGATGACGTAAAGTCCTTCTACTGGTATAAAAAGGGGGCAGAAAAAGGAGATGGCTGTTGCAATAATAGTCTTGGAGTATGCTATATCCTGGGTGTTGGAACAAGGAAAAATGCAGTTGAGGCTGCAAAATGCTTTCAAATAGCAGCAAATGCTGGCAATACGGCAGCATACAGAAATGTCGGACGTGTTTATCAGTATGAAAAAGAGGTGATGGATTATGACAAAGCCTTCTACTGGTATGAAAAGGCTGTTAAGAACGGAAACAAGAAAGCACGGGAGCACTTTGACAGATTATTAGGAAAGTAGTGAGGTTTAATGAATTCTAATATATATAAAGAGCCTGTTAAGCTGATTGCACTTGACCTTGACAGAACAACGCTTAAGTCAGACGGACATATATCTTTAGCTAACAGACAGGCAGTAGAATATGCCATAAGCAAAGGTGTACATGTGTGTATTGCAAGTGGAAGGGCGTTTGACACGCTTCCAGCAGAGGTTGTTACAATACCTGGAATAGAATATGCGATAACCAGCAATGGTGCTGCTGTATACAAGATAAAGGATAAGCGATGTCTTAATTCATATGTACTTAAGGAATCCTCAGTAG
>CAKRKK010000150.1 GCA_934358235.1 uncultured Lachnospira sp. | reverse complement strand
AAGCAGAGGTGTTTGTTAGTAATAATTATAAAAAGTGTAATTAATGACTGACGGAAAATGAGGGGGATTATGGAAAAGGGTATTCAGATATTTACCAATAAACATAGCAAAAATAGTTATCGTGGTAGTGGATATCTGGGAACTGCTGCCTTTTTTTGTGGTGTGCTTTCAGTACTGCTTTTTTTCGGAGGTCTGGACGCAGTCAGTTTTTCAAAAGAGATTGTATATACATTTGCATTCGTGCTATCACTGGCAATGTGCTATACATATTACAGTAAACCAAGATTGTCTATTATTGTATATGGTGCTGTGATTTCCTGTGTTACTATAATCTTTTTAATTATTTATGAAGATATAAAGCAGCAGATAGTGTCTGTATATACAGCGTTTAGTGAGGGTACGGCTGCTACGCGGAATATTACTTTTATAATGTGTTTAATAACGGTTCTGCTGGTAGGTTTATTTTTTATGTGTGAATTCGTTATTAAACTGCATTCAGTATTATCATTATTACTACTGGCACTATTAATAGCATCTTTGTTTCTTAAAATAAAGGTAACTGTATTCAATGTATTTACTGTGATTATATACCAGTTACTGTTTTATATTATTAACAATTCGCTTGCTGGCGGAAAAAGAAAAATATATTCAAGCCGTTCGGCGGAAAATATAAGAGATGTACTTAATAAAAGTGCAGTAGCAGGAGTGATATGTATTGTGACTGCATTTACAATATCAGGTGTTATTATGAAGACGTATCCGCAGCCTGCATATGATTTAGTAAGCGGCGCACAGGAAACCTTTTACAGAATAATGAATACAGTAACTGGAAAAGGTGCTGATATTAATGTTGATGGAAGTGTAAGCATTGGTAATAATTATCAGACGGGTGTAAAACAGCTTAGACTTGAGGCTGACAGAAAGCCAGAGGAGGAGCTGTATCTTATCGGTTACAGAGGCGGCGAGTATACAGGTAATAACTGGAGCAGAGCGGATGATGTAAAGATATGTACAGAGGCGGATTTAACACAGTCACAAGCTGAAAAGTATATAACGGGTGTCAATGCATCCAGAACATATAACAATATGTACTATTCCTGCAATTATCTGCTTAAGAGCAATGGCCTTACAATATCAAAGGAAAAAGACCGCAGAATAGAGCTTAATATTGAGTATATGGGTGATAGAAAAAATATTAGGCTGGAGCCTTATTGCAGCAGCCTGTACGGAACGCAGAGTTTTTCGGTAGAAAAACAATACAGTCTAATGTATTATGAACAAAAGGATATGCTGTCAGACTGGTATATGGCGGATGTAAGCGGACAGGATAGAATAGAGGATTATAAAATGATTCAGAATCGATACAAAGATGTGATGTCTGGGTATTATAAAAAATATTCTGCTGAACTGAATCCGAAGCTTTCAACATATGTGAGCAATAATCCACTAATGACACTTAGTGAAAAAACAACATTTATAATATATACACTTATGAGTAATACGTCCTATACGAGAACACCAGGCATAATGCTGGGTGGCGAAGACGTTGCAGAAAAGTTTCTGTTTGAAACCCAGAGAGGCTATTGTTTACATTATGCAACAACGGCCACCCTTATGTACCGAATGTATGGCATACCAGCAAGATACGTTACAGGTTACAAGATTTCACCAGACAGCTTTAAACAGACTTCTGATGGCAAATGGACAACAGATGTAACAGATGTACAGCAGCATGCCTGGACAGAGATATTCATAGATAATTATGGATGGGTTCCGGTTGATATGACACCATCGACAGCAGGAGCTATTAATGTCAGCTATCCGGGTTATAATATGGATACGTTTAATAGTATTATGGAGGAGCATAACTGGAGTGAAGCTTCAACCAGTCTGTATAAAAAGAATACAGAAGATGTAAGCTATGTAAGAACCTGGCAGGGAGCGTTAAGGGCAGGAATAAAAAGCTTCTTTAAATATCTGTTTTATGTTGTAAGGATTGCTGCTTTGGCGGCGGTTATAGTGACGGTAATTGGCTCGCCTGTTTTACTGGGATTAAGAAGAAAAGCTGTACTTAAAAGACAGAATAAAAAAAGGTGCTGCAGCATATATGCAGTAATGATAAAAATGCTTCACAGCTTCGGTTATGTATGCGATTATGATGGAACAGAGCAGGATTTTGCTGATGTACTGACTGATATATTTGGTAATGAAGTCCAAAGCGATATAAGACTTGCGGTTGAAACTGCCATTGAGGCAGAATTCTCTGTTCACAGAGTAGATGAAGCAAGGCTGACGAATGTTTATGATACATATAAGGAAATATCAGCAATAGTATATGAAAGGCTTGGCTGGATGAAAAAGCTGTTATTTAAGTATATATATTGCTATGGTACAGAACAATAGTATAAGAAACAGATATTAATAGATTTTTAATATAAATGCCGGTAATTGCAAAGTTATTGGCATTTATTTTTTAATGTAAATATGTTATTATATGTTACTGACAGGCTGAAAAAAGCAGAGTGTTTATAATAATTTCACACATAGAAATGAGGATTAATATAGTATGAAGGTTTTATTTGTTTCGCTTGGCTGCGACAAGAATCTGGTTGATACAGAAAATATGCTTGGAATATTGAATAATAAGGGCTTTGAATTCACTGATGACGAATGGGAGGCTGATATAATAGCGGTTAATACCTGCTGCTTTATTGGTGATGCAAAACAGGAGAGTATTAATACAATTCTTGAAATGGCAGAGCATAAAAAAGATGCTAAGTGCAAGGTGCTTGTAGTTGCAGGCTGTCTTGCACACAGATATCAGGATGAAATTATAAAAGAAATCCCTGAGGTAGATGCATTTGTGGGAACCTCCTCTTATGATAAAATTGCCGATATGATTAATTCTGTGCTTGAAGAAAAGGGCATAACGAATTTCGTTGAGGATGCAGACAGAATGCCAATGGTGAATACGGACAGAATTGTAACAACACCGGGATATTATGAATATTTAAAGATTGCAGAGGGCTGTGATAAAAGATGTACTTACTGCATAATACCTAAGGTAAGGGGAAATTACAGGAGCTTTCCACTTGAATATCTTGTTGAACAGGCAAGAAAGCTTGTTCAGAGTGGTGTGCGTGAGCTTATTCTTGTTGCACAGGAAACTACACTTTATGGTGTTGACCTTTATGGAAAAAAGTCCCTTCCTATGCTGTTACATGAGCTTTCAAAGATAGAGGATTTAAAGTGGATAAGAATTCTTTACTGTTATCCTGAGGAAATTAATGATGAGCTTATTGAGGCTATAAAGAATGAACCAAAGGTCTGTCATTATCTTGATATGCCTATACAGCATGCAAGTGATAATGTGTTGAAGCGTATGGGAAGAAGAACTGACAAGAAGGAGTTGACCGAAATAGTAGCAAAGCTAAGACGTGAAATACCTGATATTGCTCTTAGGACAACTCTTATTACAGGATTCCCTGGGGAAACAAAAGAAGAACATGAGGAGGTACTTGAATTCATTGACGAATGCGAATTCGACAGACTTGGTGTGTTTACATATTCAATGGAGGAGGATACTCCTGCTGCATTGATGCCAGACCAGATAGACGAAGAGATAAAGGTACAGTATAAGGATGAAATCATGCAGCTTCAGCAGGAAATATCAGCAGACAGGTCTGCAGATATGGTGGGCCGTACTATCGAGGTTATGATTGAGGGATATATATCAAAGGATAATACCTATGTCGGACGTTCCTATAAGGATGCACCTAACGTAGATGGTCTTGTCTTTGTGGAATATGACGGCGAGCTTATGTCAGGTGATTTTGTCAGAGTGCTTATAACCGGCTCTACTGAATACGATCTTATCGGAAAAATAGTTGAAGAATAATTAATTGTACAAGACAAGGAGGCAAATAAGTTGAATTTACCAAACAAATTAACAATTCTTAGAACCATTATGATACCAGTATTTCTAATCGTTCTTTATATACCGGGACTTGGAATGAAGGGGGATATCATAGCAGCAGCAATATTTATAATAGCAAGTCTTACAGATTTTCTGGATGGAAAGATTGCAAGAAAGTATAATCTTGTGACAAATTTTGGAAAGTTTATGGATCCGCTTGCAGATAAGCTTCTGGTGTGTTCAGCACTTATTGCACTTATTGACCTTGACAGGATTCCAGCCTGGATAGTTATTATAATCATAGCAAGGGAATTCATAATAAGCGGCTTCAGGCTTATAGCAGCAGATAACGGAGTTGTTATAGCTGCAAGCTATTGGGGAAAGTTTAAGACAACCTTTCAGATGATTATGATTATACTTTTGATTCTTAATATTAATTATCCATTCAGCAGTATTGTTAATACGGTTGTTATGTATATTGCTCTTGCACTCACAGTTATTTCACTTATCGATTATATTGTCAAAAACTATAAGGTGTTTATAGACAGTTCGGACAAATAATATGAAATAAAGGGGATTATGTATGTGTTATGTTGTAGTTGATTTAGAAATGTGTATAATTCCGAAGACACGCAGAAATAAAAAGTACAGATGGGCACACGAGATTATCCAGATAGGTGCTGTGCTGCTGGATAAAGCTTATGATGTGAAGGATAGCTTTAATATGCTTGTTAAGCCGGAGTACGGGGTGATTGATGGCAATATAGAGCTGCTTACCGGAATCAGAAGAGAAATGGTAAAGGATGCACCTGATATAAGAAGTGCTTTGAAGGCATTTGCAGACTGGATTCCCTCTGATGCAGAGTTTGTTACCTGGAGTGAGAATGATGAAATGCAGATAAAGAGGGAAATAGAGGGCAAGGATATTTCCTTTGAAGGCATAGAAAAGTTTTCAGGTAACTGGATTGATTGTCAGGAAACCTTTAGCCAGATAATAATGGATACGAGAAAGTATAAGCTTGAGGAAGCACTTAATCTGTCGGATGTTGATTATGATATTCATTTACACGATGGTCTGGTTGATGCAAGCAATACTGCTTTATTGTTCAGAAAGATGAGAACAGAAAAGGATTATAAGTTTAATACATATTATATAGATTCTAAAAAAGAACCAGAAATGTTAACAAGTACACTTGGAGAGCTTTTTGGTAATATAAAGCTCGCAGCAACAGATGATGATACAAATAATGCTTCGTAATGCAAAAAAATGCACAAAATAATGTAGTAAATATGTGTTAAATAATGTACTGGATAATATGCCGGATATAAATAGGGAATAATAGTGAAGAATATGAAGGAAAATATAAACATAGAAGAAAAGGTTGTAGCAACTCTTTTACGGGAGGATATGCTGCTTACAACTGCAGAATCCTGCACAGGAGGTATGGTTGCAGCTTCAGTCGTAAATGTAAGTGGTGCATCAAAGGTATTTCATCAGGGCTATATAACATATTGTGATGAGGCCAAAAATAGTATTCTTGGTGTAAGAAAGGAAACGCTGGATAAATACAAGGCGGTAAGTGCGCAGACTGCCTGTGAAATGGCATTAGGAGCACTTAAGGCGGCACAGGCTGATATTGCAGTATCGGTAACAGGAGTGGCCGGACCATCTATGGAGGATGGAAAGCCGGTAGGACTTGTGTATATAGGAATTGCTTCAGACAGAACAGCCCAATATAAAGCATTGGATACCTATAATTGGGCTGATAGTATTGATGGACTTACTTGCGCTTCGGATGATAAAACGGCGTTATATAAAGATAATGGAAAATATGTGGTGGTAAGGAAATGTATGTTTAACGGCAGCAGGGCTGATATTAGAAGTGCAGCCTGCAAAGAGGCATTAGAGCTTATATATGAGTATTCCAGCAACATTTCAAAGTGATGTTGCTGTAGGAATAAGCATTGTTATTGAATAATAGTGTTAATAAAATGTAACATAAAGTGATTGGGGTGTAAATGAATTATAAATGGATTGTAAATAAAATATACCTTTACTTTCTTAATAATGTATGTTACTATATGCATATCCAATATGTTACATATAATAACAATAGTAA
>CAKRKK010000149.1 GCA_934358235.1 uncultured Lachnospira sp. | reverse complement strand
CACTGATGTAACCGGATTGCTTCATTGCCATGCAATTTCCGCAGTCCCATGACACCTTAAGCCACATAAAATGGCGTATTCACACCATTTTATTCCGTTTTCGGTGTTCAGCGTGTCAATACCAGTATTAATGTCAATGTCAACGTCAATGCCAATAATTAAATCGCAAAGTGCATCACCAAGTAAATCACCAAATAAGTAAATCACCGAATATGTGAATCACGAAATAAATAAATCAAGCTTCAATATTTCTAAAGAAGTTCCTTAAAGAAGTTCCTTAAGCAGCTTATTAACCATACCCGGATTAGCCTTACCCTGCATAGCCTTCATAGTCTGACCTACAAGGAATCCGATAGCTTTTTCCTTACCGGCTCTGTAATCAGCTACTGACTGTGGATTATCAGCTATAACCTTCTCAACAGTTGCCTTAAGTGCACCTTCGTCATTAACCTGCTTAAGTCCATGCTCCTCAATATACTTATCCGGATCAATGTCCTCGTCAAATATCTTCTCGAATATTTCCTTAGCAACATTACTGTTAATAGCGCCCTCATCTGCAAGCTCAATAATTCTTGCAAGACTCTTAGGTGAGAATGTGATATCCTCAGGATCCATATTCTTTTCCTTTAAAATACGCATAGTCTCTGTAATAAGCCAGTTAGATACTTTCTTAGGCTTATTGCATAATGCTGTTGTTTCTTCAAATATATCAGCAAGCTTCTTAGAATCCGTAATCATATTGATATCATAGTCAGGAATTCCGAATTCTTCCTTATAACGAAGCATTTTCTCATCCTTAAACTCTGGCTGTGCTTCCCTGATAGTATCAAGCCATTCCTCACTTATGTGGATTGGTACAAGGTCTGGATCTGGGAAATATCTGTAATCCTGTGCATCCTCTTTAGAACGCATAGCATATGAATATTCCTTATCATCATTCCATCTTCTTGTTTCCTGAACAACCTGTCCACCAGCTTCAATTATATCAATCTGTCTTGCTGTTTCAGCCTCAATAGCTCTCTGGATAGCTGAAAATGAGTTAAGATTCTTAGTTTCTGTTCTTGTACCAAACTCTGTGCTGCCTTTTTCTCTTACAGAAAGATTGACATCAGCTCTCATTGAGCCTTCCTGAAGCTTACAATCAGATGCTCCAAGATACTGGATAGTATTTCTTAACTTAGTAAGATAAGCAATAACCTCTTCTGCATTTCTCATATCTGGCTCAGATACGATTTCTATAAGAGGCACACCTGAACGGTTATAGTCAACATAGGATACATCCTCCCATTCATCATGTATAAGCTTACCTGCATCCTCTTCCATATGAATCTCATGAATTCTTATAGACTTCTCTGTTCCATCTTCAAGCTTTACGTCTACATGTCCATCACGGCATATAGGCAGATAAAGCTGTGATATCTGATAATTCTGTGGATTATCAGGATAGAAATAATTCTTTCTATCAAACTTACAGTCTCTTGTTATAGAGCAGTTAGTTGCAAGACCAACCGCCATAGCATACTCTACCACCTTTTTGTTAAGAACTGGAAGAGAGCCTGGCATACCTGTACAAACAGGGCAGGTATGTGTATTAGGTGCTCCACCAAATGCTGTTGAGCAGCCACAGAATATCTTAGTCTTTGTAGCAAGCTCAACGTGAACTTCAAGACCAATAACTACTTCATAATCTTTCATTGCCTGACCTCCTCCTTATTCAAATCTTCCTCGTGCCTGCTCATATGAGTATGCAGCACGTATTATATTATTTTCCTTAAAGCAGTCGCCTATAAGCTGTACACCTATTGGAAGTCCCTTAGAATCCTTTCCACAAGGTACACTTATTCCTGGAAGACCTGCAAGGTTAACAGATATTGTATATATATCACCAAGATACATTTTAATAGGATCTGATAAAGATGAACCTATCTTAGGTGCAGTTGTTGGTGCAACTGGTCCTAAGATTACGTCATACTTTGCAAATGCTTCATCAAAGGCCTTCTTAATAAGAGCCTTTACTCTTAATGCCTTCAGATAGTAAGCATCATAATAACCTGAGCTGAGTACAAATGAACCAAGCATTATTCTTCTCTTAACCTCAGGTCCAAAGCCCTCTGAACGTGTCTTCTTATACATGTTATGAAGTCCATCATAATCACTTGTCCTATAACCATACTTAACACCATCAAATCTCTCAAGATTAGAGCTTGCCTCAGCAGCAGCTATTGTATAGTAAGTAGGTATAGCGTACTCTACAAGGCTTAAATCGAATTCTTCAACTATGGCACCCTTTTCCTCAAGCACTTTGGCTGCCGACATAACAGCTTCCTTAACCTCAGGATCAAGTCCATCTCCAAAGTAGTCTCTTGGAATACCTATCTTAAGTCCCTTAACATCATCTACTAAAGCCTTTGTAAATGCTGTATCTTCTCTCTTTACCGATGTAGAATCCTTATCATCCTTTGCTGCTATTACCTCCATAATAGTAGCACAGTCGGTTACATCCTTACATAATGGCCCTATCTGATCAAGTGATGAACCATAGGCTATAAGTCCATATCTTGAAACAGTACCATAAGTAGGCTTCATACCTACAACGCCACAATAAGAGGCTGGCTGTCTTATAGAACCACCTGTATCTGAACCAAGTGCCGCAAAGCACTCATTTGCAGCAACTGCCGCAGCCGAACCACCTGACGAACCACCAGGAACATGCTCTGTATTTCTTGGATTCTTAGTTACTCCGAATGCACTTGTTTCTGTTGTTGAGCCCATAGCGAACTCATCCATATTAGTCTTACCGATAATAACTGCACCTGCCTCCTGAAGTCTTATAACTGCTTCAGAAGAAAATGTTGGAACAAAGTTACCAAGTATTTTAGAAGAACACGTTGTAAGCATTCCTTCTGTGCACATATTATCCTTAATAGCAAAAGGTACACCAGCTAAAGGTCCTGTAAGCTTTCCAGCCTTGATATCCTCGTCAGCCTTAGCTGCTGCCTGTAATGCTTTTTCCTTGTCAAATGTCACATAGCAGTTAAGCTCTGCTTCAGACTTTTCTATCTGAGCAACAACAGCCTGCATAGCTTCCACCGCTGTCACTTCACCTGCCTTAATCTTTGCAGCAAGTTCAACGGCTGTACAATCTAATAAACTCATAGCATTTTTCCTTTCCTGCATATATTTCGTTATTGTACATAATATATTTCGTTATCATACATAACACATTTTGTTATCGTACATAATATATTTCGCTATTGTACATAACATATCCCGATATTGTATCATCTGCCTGACGTGAAATACAATATTATTACTCTACCGTCTTAGGAACTATAAATCCATATTCATTAGCCTCTGGTGCATTGGCAAGTGTATCCTTACTTCCGTCACCATTAGTAACAACATCCTCCCTCATGACATTATTCACAGGGAATACGTGTGACATAGGCTCAACGCCTGTTGTATCAAGCTCGCCAAGCTTATCTATATAATCAAGCATGCTTGCCATATCTTTCTTGGCATCCTCTTTTTCCGACTCAGAAAGCTCCAGCTTAGCCAGAATACCTACATATTCGATAGTTTCATCACTAATCACATTAGCCATAACATATCATCCTTTCTATCATGTCAGACAGGTTTGCGCCCTCACGCGCAAATCCTGTATGGAAAAATCTTTGTTTTCTTTTTATTTTTTCTTTGTGGGCAGGTTTGCGCTTTTTTGCGCAAATCCTGTATGGAAAAAATCTTTGGTTTGTGGATTTTTTCCATTAGTCCCTGACCTTAATATGAACCTCTCTTAACTGCTGTTCTGTCACTTCATTAGGTGCTCCACACATAAGATCCTGTGCTGTACCACTCATTGGGAAAGGAATAACCTCACGGATATTCTCTTCGTTTCTAAGGAGCATAATCATACGGTCAACACCTGGTGCCATACCTGCATGTGGTGGTGCACCAAACTGGAATGCGTTGTAAAGTGCTCCAAACTTAGCCTTAAGTACTTCTTCATCATATCCGGCAATTTCAAATGCCTTAACCATAATCTGCATATCATGGTTACGCACAGCACCAGATGATAACTCAACACCATTACATACGATATCATACTGGTAAGCAAGAATATCAAGTGGATCCATAGTATTAAGTGCTTCAAGACCACCCTGTGGCATAGAGAATGGATTGTGTGTAAAGCCAATCTTCTTAGTTTCAGGATCTCTTTCAAACATAGGGAAATCATTTACATAACAGAATCTGTACGCATTTTTCTCTATTAAATCAAGGCGTGCGCCAAGCTCATTACGAATCTGTCCAGCAAAGAAAGCTGCCTTATCTTCCTTATCTGCAATAAAGAATATTGTATCTCCTGCCTGAAGTCCTGCAAGCTCTCTGATTTCGCCCTTAAGCTCATCCGGGATAAACTTATCAATAGGTCCCTTATATGAAAGGTCTTCAAGAACCTCAAGGTAACCAAGTCCACCCATACCGATTCCTGTAGCGAACTTAAGAAGCTTCTCATGCTGTCCCTTTGAAAGCTTGGCATGAACATTGATAGCCCTTACAGTCTTGTTCTGGAAAGGCTTAAATGTACATTTATTGAAGAAATCAGACAAATCAATAATTCTAAGTGGATTTCTAAGGTCTGGCTTATCAGAACCGAATTCAAGCATAGCCTGCTTATAGCTTATGATTGGGTAAGGTGCCTGTGTTACAGATGCACCCTCTGGTGCGAACTTTGCAAATGTTTCTGTAAGCACTTCTTCACCTACTGCAAATACTTCTTCCTGAGTAGCAAAGCTCATCTCAAAGTCAAGCTGATAGAACTCTCCTGGTGAACGGTCAGCTCTTGCGTCCTCATCTCTGAAGCAAGGTGCTATCTGGAAATATTTATCAAAACCAGATACCATAAGAAGCTGCTTGTACTGCTGTGGTGCCTGTGGAAGTGCATAGAACTTGCCCTTATACTTTCTTGATGGAACGATATAATCTCTGGCACCTTCTGGTGATGAAGCACAAAGAATAGGTGTCTGGATTTCAAGGAAGCCCATATCTGTCATCTTCTGACGAAGGAATGAGATAACCTTTGAACGGAATACCATATTATCCTTAACCTTAGGATTTCTTAAGTCTAAGTATCTGTACTTAAGTCTAACATCTTCTCTTACTTCCTTAGATGTCTGGATTTCAAATGGAACCTGCTGATAAACCTGTCCTAATACTGTAATCTTCTTAGCTTCAAGTTCAATAGTTCCTGATGGAATCTTAGGATTGTAGGTTTCCTCATCCCTCTGCTCCATAACACCTTCAATGCTGATACATTCTTCCTTCTTAATACCCTTTAAAAGCTCTGGTTCACGGATAACAACCTGTAATACCCCATACATATCTCTTAAATCAATGAATGAAACTCCACCATGGTCACGGATGTTCTCAACCCATCCTGATACCTTCATCTGCTTTCCAATGTCGTTTTCACTTACATTCTGTAATGTGACATCTCTGTAAATGTTTGCCATCTTATTAATAGCTCCTCTCTTATTGTTTTATATTGTTAATGTGTGTCTTGTTGTAGCTGATAAATATATTGCTCCAGCTTTTCTGCTAAGGCTGTAACGATGTGACTTAGTGGACAATCGCTATCTGCACGCAAAAAATCCCGGAATGCCTTACCAGCATTCCGGGACGAATAATACATAATTATCCGCGGTACCACCCGCATTGAACGAAATCTGCTTCTGAATAGCTGTCATCTAGAAACTTGTCATCAATAACTTAACCACTCAGGCTTCTTCTCATTCCTCTTTAAGTACTTAACGCGTACAACGTAATAACCTACATATATCACTTACCTGTTATCTATAACAGTTACGTGCAGCCCACATTACATATCCAAAGGACATTAATATAATTCAGCTATTCAACTCCAGAGTGTTCCTCTTTACAATTCCCTGCGGATACTTTCAGTCGGTGGCATCACTTTCCTGTCAGGTTCCATGAAAAGAAGTCTCTTTCCCAGTCTTTAATATATTCATATAGATGAATAATAGCATATCCTTATGAATCATGTCAATCTATAAC
>CAKRKK010000148.1 GCA_934358235.1 uncultured Lachnospira sp. | reverse complement strand
AATATATTCTCACCATCCGTAAATATCTCATCAAGATACGCAGAGGAATCTGTAAGCGATACAGCACCATTAAGGCAGCTATTAAATACTCTGTCGTGTGCACCTGCCTTAAACCAGGGCATAACATTAAGTGATATCTTAGCCTGACTTATCTTATCAAGACATTGCTGAGAATCCGCACTACCATGCTTTATAATATTCTCCGGATGCCTGCATTGTATATAGTTATACCCTTCGCCATATGTATGAACCTTAAGCCCTGAATCAACAAGTGCCCTTATTGCAAGCTCCCTATAATGAAATCTTACATTCAGGTCAACATACATCATGGATGGCATACAGTCAAGAAGCTGTTTTTGTGTAATATCAGCGAATTCCTCTCTTAAGTGCTTCTGTGCCACCTCATCTATCGTCATATGCGGATGCGCCGTAAGGTCTTCTAATACATTTTCATAGAAATCTATATAATCCTGCTCCATATTATCTATTCTTTTTCTTAATATATGCTTAGGTGTGTAATTGCCGGTAAATATAATATCCATAGGTCTGTCACCTATCGGCATATACACTGCCTCCTTATAAGCCATTCTGTCCTTATTCACCTCTGTACCAGCCGATGGAATAAAATATGTTCTGACATCAGGATAGAAGCTTTTCATATAATCAATATGAATTCTATCAATATCTATCTGCACATAATTATGTGGTCTGTCTGACAGATACCTGTGATAATACAAAGGATGGTCTACCACTATATTAATAACCTTTATTCCTGAATAATCCCAGAAGTTCCACCCCTGTGTATGCTGATTATACAGTCCATCTGTACTCTTATCCCTCTTATATAAGCCTGCCTCACCTTCAAGTCCTTCAAAGTTAAACGTAATTGCGCTAAATTCATCTTCCTTATGGGCATTATAGTAGTCCAGCAGTTCTTCAAAGCTATTTTCTGACAAAAGAAGATTATACCAGAATATCTTATGTCCGATTTGTTCAAAATATTCCGCTATCTCTACCGAAAAGAATTCGAGTGTTTCAACACCACCCTTAAACATAATTATGTGCTTCATATATATCTATATCTCCGTTTTAACTAGCAGCTCTTAATAACAGCAAACACCTCATCAAGTGCTTTCGTATCAAGCTCTTCTGCCCTTCCGGCATCAATATAACCTGCCACCTCTGGATCCATAGGCATCTTTGCTACTGTCTTTATTCCTAACTCTTTAGCAACTTCATCAATTCTGCTCTTACCATATATATAATGGATATTTCCACAGTCAGGACACTTGAAATATGACATATTTTCTACTATTCCGAGTACTGGAATATCCATCATCTTTGCCATATTAACTGCCTTTTCTACTATCATAGATACAAGATCCTGAGGCGAGGTCACAACGACAATTCCATCTACCGGAAGTGTCTGGAATACTGTAAGTGGTACATCTCCTGTTCCTGGAGGGCAGTCTATAAACATACAGTCTATATCCTTCCACTCAACATCCTCCCAGAACTGCTTTACAGCACTTGCTATAACTGGTCCTCTCCATATAACCGGATCAGTTTCATTATCAAGAAGATAATTAAGTGACATAGTTTTAATGCCTGTTTTAGTTTCTGGTGGATAGATTACTGTTCCTGCTTCATTACAGGCAGCCTTACCTGAAAGTCCAAATGACTTAGGTATAGAAGGTCCTGTTATATCGGCATCAAGTACGGCTGTTTTAAGCCCCTCCCTGCGTGACTTAACTGCAAGTAAGGAAGTGACAAGTGACTTACCAACTCCACCTTTACCGCTGACAACAGCTATAACCTTTTTAATATTTTTATTATTATCATTTCTTGTATTCTGTGGTACTTCTCTTTCTGCGCAATCTGAACCACAGCTTGAACAATCATGTGAACATGCTTCGCTCATCATATACCTCCCTGTTTTTGTTGCTATCATAGATTTTAACATATATTTATTATAAGTCAAAGCTATAAACATATTCAATTATAATATGATGTCGTGGTCAAAAGCCTTCGACTTTGATACCTACGGATTGTTCCGTGCTATGCACTCCCACGTCTACGCTACGCTTCGGTCCGTGCTAAACATGTGACTCTGGTATCATAATTTCTGCTATATTTTTCTGGAATACTTGACATAATTAAAAGCATATATTATATTAAGTGTACCAACTGTACTGCTTTGAATAATACAGTTAGTACAATCAATGCATTTGATTATTTATCAATACACTCAAAGAAAGGATTGATACAACTATGTTCGTTATAGATGTCATGTCGCGAATGCCTGTATATGAACAGATTATTAATCAGGTTGAAGAACAGATTCTGACTGGTATATTAAGTCAGGGTGATAAGCTTCCCTCCGTCAGAAGCCTATCTGTCAGTCTTTCAATCAACCCTAACACCATTCAGAAGGCTTATACAGAGCTTGACAGAAAACAACTTATAGTAACGGTTCCGGGAAAGGGTTCTTTTATATCCCCTGATGCACTAAGCATTCTTGGTGACAGTTCAAGAGCAAAGATGCCAGAATTCAAGCAGGCTATCAAAGAACTGGCCCTTGCCGGAATTTCCAAAGAAGAAATTATAGAAGCCGTTAACGATGTATTCAAAGAATTACAATGAAATGTATTTTATTTGTCAACAACTATTAAAACTATATCCACTAAGAAGGAGGGCTTTCAATGATAAAAGCGGAAGGCATACATAAAACATTTGAGGATTTTACCGCCCTTGATAATATAACCTGCAGTATAAATGACGGCTGTATATATGGTATGGTTGGCTCAAACGGTGCCGGTAAATCCACATTTTTAAGAGTATTGTCTGGTATATATAAGCCAGATAAGGGATGTGCATATATTGATAATGCACCTATATATGAGAATCCAAAGGTAAAAGAGAATATTGTGTTTGTGGCAGATGAGTTATTCTTCCTGCCCGGTGCTACCTTAAACAAAATGGCTAACTTGTATAGTTCAATATACAATAGCTTCGACTGGGACAGATTTCTTAAGCTTACTGAGCTTTTTGAACTTAATCCACAAAAACCAATAGCTAACTTTTCTAAAGGCATGAAGCGTCAGGCTTCCATTATTCTTGCACTTTCAACAAGAGCTAAATATATGTTTTTTGATGAAACCTTTGACGGACTTGACCCCGTTATGCGTAATCTTGTTAAGAAGCTTATATGCAATGATGTAGCTGAATATGATGCAACTGTTATAGTAACCTCCCACTCTCTTCGTGAGCTTGAAGACATATGCGACCATCTTGCACTTCTTCATAAGGGTGGCCTTGTACTTGATAGTGATGTGCTTGAATTAAAGACCTCACAATTCAAGGTACAGATTGCCTTCAAGGGTATATTCGGCAGATCAAAGTTTGACGGCTTAGACATTACCCGATACCGTCAGGAGGGCTCTGTTGCCAATATGATTGTCAACGGCGACCGTGAAGAAACCATCAGCTATCTTCGTGATATGAATCCTGTGATATTAGATGTTCTTCCACTCACACTTGAAGAAGTATTTACCTACGAGATGGAATCACTTGGATATGAATTCGATGAAGCTCTTGAGGTCGAGCTAAACTAGCTAACAAAACAGCTTACCCGCTTAACAGCCAGTAGCCAGCAGCTAACAGCTTAACAGCCAGCAGCTAGCAGCTAGCAACTTAGCAACTTAGCAACTTAGCAACTTAGCAACTTAGCAACTTAGCAACTTATTAAAAGTATAGCAAAATATCAGAAATGAAGAAAAGAGGATTATAATGAATAATAAACTTAATAACAAAAATATATTCAGTATTAAACTATTCTGGCAGTCATTTTTGCAGCTTAAGCTCATAGGTCTTATATCTACTACCATCATGCTATGCATAACTGCTATTCCTATAATCATGAATGGTATCAATATAAGAAACCGGATTAATATAGACAAAGCTGCCCTTGCCAGCGGTGCATCAGGCAATATGCCTGATTACACAACTATTGTAACACCATCCACAGCCGTACCCTATCTGCTTATAGTTATCGCACTTATTACCCCGATACTTGCGCTCTATGCGTGGTTTTTCCTAAACAAAAGGAGTACAAGCGATTTCTATCATTCGCTGTCCTATAAAAGGCAGAATCTGTTTCTTTCCAGATTCGCCGCTATAACAGCCTGGCAGCTTATAATAATATTTTTAACATTTATGGCTGAATTCATATGCTATCACATATTCAGTAAATATTTTATTGTAGATTATTCTACAACCTTTAGCATATATACAGCAGAATTCCTATGTGCATTATTATGCTCTGCCTCTATTGCACTTGCCTGCTGTGTTACAGGAAATATAATAAGCAATATATGTCTTTCAGGAATAATCATATTTCTTCCAAGATTTATCCTTATTCTTGTGCATTCAACAGTAACTAACATATATGCGGCTGCTTCGTCAACACACTTTATACCTTTACTGGATAACTCCTATAACCTGCTTGCTGGCCAGTTTCTGTCAGTATTTGAGCCATCCTTTTATTCAACGAATTACTTATCAGATATGTTACTTTCAGGTGTATCCAACGCATATACACTTATACTTTCAATTATATATATAGCTATTGCCTGCCTGCTTTTTACCATTAGAAAAAGCGAAACCGCCGGTAAGCCAGCTCTTAGCTGGAAGCTGCAGTTTGCCATAAGATGTGCGATTGGCTTTACTATAAGTGTTTTCGGAACATTTATGTATATCCAGCTTGTAAATGAAGATTACACATATGGCACTCCACCTTACATGTATACAATTATTGCTTTTATAATTGCTGCCATAGTTGTCATCGTATATGAATTAATCTCCAGCAAAAAGCTCCATCGCATAATTAAAGCAGTTCCATCTATAATTACTGCCTACGTGCTTGCTATACTGTGTGGCTTCCTGTTAAACGCCGGAATCAATAATATGACTTCCTACCGTGCCAATACTGATAATATAGATTACATAAGATTATCTGCACAAAACAACTATTATATGACTGAATATGAGAATTATTTTGAAAATGTCATTAAAAATATAAAAATAAACGACAAAGACACTATAAAACTCATAGCTGACATATATAATGATAATGCAAAGAATCTTGGCAGTATCAATGAAGAGCGTTATTATGCACGTTCTTCACATAGCTATGCTACCTACGAGGTGTTTTTTAAAGAAGGGGTTTTTGGCAGATATCGTAAAGTATTCTTAAAGGAAAGTGATATAAGCAGACTTGCAGAGGCACTCACCGGTATAAATGATTTCTGTGTTGAATATAAAAAGCTTCCTTCTTATGAAGATTCTAATGTAAGCTTTTCAGACTATATTTCAGAGGATAAAACACAAGGTATATATAATACTATGTTAGATGAAATAAAAAACATGCCATTTTCTGAATGGTATCAGCTTGTAAACCGCACGTCTAACTATAGTTTTGGAAATATTCCATATGTTACTACGATATTCTCAAGAAACGGAACTACCTACTCTGCAAGCTTTAACTTATCAAGCTATATGCCGAAATCTGTAAATGCTTATTTCAACGCTGCCAACCAGACAAATGCTGGCAATAAGCCAGAAGCCCTGGCTCATATAAAGGCTATGCTTGCAGAATTAGACAACGATAAAACTAATAATAACACTAACAGTAATACTGCTTCGTATAATAATAAAAATAGCAGCAGTACTTCCGCTGCTGCTTCAAAGCTGGATTACTCATTATATTTAAATGTATATACCTTAGATGTCTCAGCTAGTGAGGCTTTATCTTATAACTCACTTAATGATGCAGCACTTGCCACAGCAATACTAGGTGAACTTGATAATCCTTTTGAAAAGAATTTCGATATGACAAAGCCTGTTCTTAAACTGAATTATTATGATGATAACAGTAACGGAAGCATTTCCTACTATGTGCAGCCAACAGGTTATGACAGCATGTCTGATTATCCGGGATATGAAAATAATAATCAGGACTAACTTGTTGTTTAATTCACTTATCTCATATTAACAAAAAGAATTATAAATAATATTATAATATAAAAATAGCTTCTAATA
>CAKRKK010000147.1 GCA_934358235.1 uncultured Lachnospira sp. | reverse complement strand
TATCAACATTCTCCTCGAACTTAAAGTTGCATTGTTTCTCCTGCCCATTGTCATACTCAACAACAAGGTACGGAATAGTTGCAAATAAACCTTTTCCAGTAAAGCCACCTTTACTCATGGCTATTCTTTTATATATTCTTTTAACAGAAGAAAGCGGTATATAATATCTCCTGTCGAAATAAAAGCTATTAAGATATATAGCTTTCTTACCCACTCCACATGGTCCGAACTTCATACAGTTCTTTTTATCCTCTACAAGCTCATTCTTTGGCAAAGAAACCTGTGATATACATTGTGGTTTAAATATCATATGCCTTACTCCCTTCGCTGCTTCTTATATAATGAGCCAGTCCTCTGTATATTTCGCATTCACTATGCCGCATATAACATCAGACTGGCTCACAACTTATTCGTATAAATAAATCTATTATACCGAAACTTTATCATATACTTATAGCTTTATATGATACCTTACAAGCTTCTTCCACTTAAGCTGCACCATCAGCCGTCTTTGTGTGCTTTCTTGTTGCAAACATAAATATTCCAAAGAATACAGCGGCAATAATGATACCTGCTGGATAAGCAACCTTTGTACCAAGATTCAGACACTCTGGTGCATAGAAGAAGTATGTCATGGATACTGCACTCATAAATGTTGCTGGAACTGCTGTAATCCAGTAATTCTTCTTTTCCTTAAACAGGAACATACTTGCTGTCCATAACACAATCATAGCAAGTGTCTGATTCGTCCAGCTAAAGTATCTCCATATAATAGTGTAATCAAGATGTCCTATAAATGCACCAACTGCAAGTAATGGAACGCAAAGCATAAGTCTCTTTGTAAACTTAGACTGATCTATTCCAAACCAGTCTGCAAGTGTAAGTCTTGCACTTCTAAAGGCTGTATCACCTGATGTAATAGGACAAACAATAACACCTATCATAGCAAGTGCTACACCAACACCACCCATAGTCTTAGAACATACATCATATATAGCTGCTGACTGTCCGTTGGCAAGTATTGCACTAAGGCCTGTACTTAAACCATCTGTAACTGCATATATAGAACAGCCTGCTGCTGCCCATATAAGTGCTATAACACCTTCTGCAACCATTGCTCCATAGAATACGAAATGTCCCTGTTTCTCTGTTTTCATACAACGTGCCATAAGTGGTGACTGCGTTGCGTGGAAACCTGATATGGCACCACAGGCTACTGTGATGAACATAACACTCCATATTGGTGTTCCCTTTGGATGCATATTAGTAAAGTTATTCCAGATTTCTGGTATCTGATATTCAGAATGTGTAAAGATACCAATAGCAACACCAAGTGCCATAATGATAAGACATATACCGAAAACAGGATATATACGTCCGATAATCTTATCAATAGAGATAAATGTTGCAATAAAGTAATAAGCAAGAATAATCCATAACCAGAACTCTGTACTTGATACTATTCCGGTCACTCCGCCATTCTTGAATAATGTTACGATAAGTCCTGCAGGACCTACTGCAAATACTGTACCTACCATAACCAGCAATACTACACTGAATATTCTCATAACATTCTTCATAAAGCCGCCAAGATAAACTCCACAGACTTCTGATATGGATGCTCCATTATTACGTTCTGAAAGCATTCCTGAGAAATAATCATGAACACCACCGGCAAATATTGTACCAAATGTAATCCATAGGAAAACAACCGGTCCCCAAAGTGCACCCTGCATGGCACCAAATATAGGGCCAAGACCTGCGATGTTAAGAAGCTGTACCAAAAACAGCTTCCATTGTGGCAAAACAACATAATCTACGCCATCATTAATCTTAACTGCTGGTGTCTCCCTGTCATCAGGTGCGAATGTATTCTCTACTACCTTACCATAGACGAAGTATCCACCTATAAGAAGAGCCAGACAAATAAAAAAACTAACCATAGCTTTTTCCTCCTCGTTTAATTAATCTTAAACCTGGTGTAAGCCTTTACGCTTATTGTAATGCTTACATCTAAATATTTAATTGTATACAGTACTGTTTTTGTTATCTTAATTATAAACAATTTATAAAAAATTTCAACTTTCAAAGTTAAAAAAATGTACCGAAAATATCCGGTACATTTTGTGTATTATGTATATTTTTTTATATCTGCATCAATATTTTTTATAGTTTTTGAACAACAATCAGTATTCATATACTATTATATAATGCTGCTCTACATCTGATTAAGAAATGGAAGTATGTCTGATGCATTTTCAAGGATATAATCTGCACCAGCATTCTCCAGCTCATCTTTTTCAGCAAAGCCATATCTTAATCCTATTGACTCTATGCCTGCAGCCTTAGCCCCAAGCACATCATCCTTTCTGTCACCAATCATTATTGAATCAGCCTTAACTGATACTATATCTGATTCATTTATATCCATCTTTTTCATCATCTGTCTTAAGACTTCTTCTATAACATCATCCTTATGTCTTCTCTTTCCCCCTTCAAGCTCGCTTCCTACTGCCACATCAAAGTATTGTTCTATATCAAAATGTTTAAGAATTGTTGGAACATATATCTCAGGCTTACACGTAGCCAATGCAACAATATAGCCCTCCTTCTTTAGTCCAGAAAGAACCTCTGTTATTCCTTCAAATAGTTTATTTTCATATATTCCCTTTACAGCATATCTTTCTCTGTAATATGCAACTGCCTTTAGTGAATCCTGCTCATTCATTCCATGAAATCTTACAAAACTCTCATTAAGCGGTGGTCCGATATATCTTTTAAGAACCGCTATGTCTCTTTCTTCTATTCCCAGCTTTTCTAATGCATACTGGACACTCTTTGTTATTCCTTCACCTGAGTCTGTAATAGTGCCATCTAAGTCAAGTAATATATATTTTTTCCTCATTATTTATCCTCCATTTGTCTGTCAAGAGTATGAAATAGGTGTCAAAACCCTGAATATAATAAGAATTCTGACACCCTGACATAAAGTATTATACTATTGAATTGTAATTTATCAACTAAGCTTCTTTATTGTTTATAGTAATATTAGAAACTCCTTCCATTCCGTCAACTGATATATTCTTATCTGTCTTAGCCTGGATTGTGTTCGCCTTCATTACATCTGTTATATCAAAACCAGTAGTTTCCTTAATTGATTCTATTGTCTTTGCAAGAACAGAAGGAACATAGCCTCCCATCTGTCCGACACCAGAACCATTAGCTGTATCACCGCTGTCAATGATTGTAACCTTATCTATGCTCTGAAGTGGCTTAGCAACCTGTTCTGCCATCTGAGGAAGTACCTTAACAAGCATCTCCATCATAGCAGCCTGACCATACTTCTCATAAGCCTCAGCTTTCTTCTCCATAGCCTCAGCTTCTGCCATACCTTTAGCCTTAGTTGCCTCTGCCTCTGCTATACCAGTCTTTGATATGGCATCTGCCTCTGCCTGCGCTTTTATGGCAATAGCCTCTGCCTCTGCCTGTGCTTCTACCTTTCTTGATTCAGCGCGCGCCTGTGCTTCTGCTATTCTTCTATACTTCTCAGCATCTGCATCTGCCATCTGCTTTGCTTTTTCAGCATTAGCCGGTTCTACTATTGTTACTCTTAAGCTTTCCTTAGTTCTTTCTGCCTGCTTCTGGGCAAGCTCTATATTCTTCTGCTCTGATGCAATCTGAACCTGAATCTGTGCCTCTGCTATCTCCTTTTGTCTTTGCTGTTTAAGAAGCTCAGCATCCATCTGTGCCTGTATAACATCCTTCTGTGTTATATTTGACTGGATATCGTGGGCAAGCTCTGCCTTAGCCTGGGCTGTCTGCTGCTCCTGCATATAATTAGCCTCAAGCACCGCCTTATCCTTTGCTGCCTGCGCAATATCTGCCTCAGCCTTTAACTTGGCTGATTCACCCTCCTGACGTGCCTGTGATGTCTTAATCTGCATATCTCTTGCAGCCTCAGCCTTCTGAATCTCGGCATCCTTCTTCCTCTGGGCAATCATACCATCACCAAGTGCTTTTATATATCCATTTTCATCTGATATATCTGTAATAGTAAAATTCTTAACCTCAAGTCCCATATTTCCAAGCTCAGTTCCAACGACCTCCTGAACTCTTGATGAGAATTCCTCTCTCTTCTGATACAGCTCCTCAACTGTCATGGTTGCAATGATTTCTCTAAGCTTACCCTCAAGTACTGCAATAGCTGTTCCCTGGATATTATCAATAATTTCCTTCTCGTTACGTCCTGTGAACTGCTCAATAGCTGTTAATATGCTGTTCTTTTCATTTCTTACTTTAATAACGGCTGTTGTTATAACGCTGATTGGTACACCCTGGCTTGAAAGACTGCTTCTTGTTGCTACACTAAGTGGAATATTTCCAAGTGATATATAATCAATTCTTTCAAATACTGGTATTACAAGTCCACCACCACCAGTAATAACTCTCTTTTTCATACCGGTTACAACGCCTGCCTTATCCTGCGGAACCTTTTTCCACATTCTTAAGACTACTGTCAGAATCAGTACAATTCCTATGACTGCTGCTACAATTCCTACAATGCTGGATTCTGCTCCATATCCCATATCTGCCTCCCATTTCCGGTTGTGAACACTATTCTATGTATCATTCACAGCCTATGCTTAATTGATATTACCTCTCCGGCATATAATGTATCTTATGTTATTATGTTATTAACATCAATTGCTGACAATTCTATGTTACTTACATATTAACCCTGTATACACTATATATCCGAATATTTATCTTCAAGATGTGATGTACTCTGTACTATAATATAATCTCCATCAAATCTTAAGATACTAACCTCTTTATCCTGCTTTATAGCTTTGCCATCTGCCGACTTTGCAGGATATGACACATTAGAGCCTGTACTCATCTGTACACTTACAGCTCCAACTCCATTATCTGGTATCATGTTACTTACAATACCTGTCCGAAGAAGAAGCTCTGCTTTATCTGCTGCGTAATTCTCTATTTTCTTAAGTCTTTTTATTGCCGACTGAAGCGCTACTGCACATATATATCCCGCAGCAATACCTATTATAATTATAACTGTCTTAGACAATCTTCCATCAAGAATAAGCCCAAGGCACCCGAATATGAGTGACCATAGACACAGGCTGTTTAATGAAAAAGGCAGAAAGTCCAATACCAGATCCTGTCCGAATTCTAACTGAAATACATCAATAGATATAAAGTCAACAAATCCGTCAAACAGATTAAGTACTATACTGCAAAATGGTATAAGAATACCTATTATTATACAGGCTATACATATTGTATGAAACATATACCCCTCCAATCTCTATAACTTATATTATCAGAATCTGTTATAAGTATTCGTTTCCATATTCTTTGTAAGCTCTGATATATAATCTGAATACTTTTCATTAAGAACATTTGATGCAATAGTATCATTCATGCTTCCATCATATGCTTTAGCAATATAATATAGTACATAATAACAATTGGAAGAGGTATTCTCAACAACTGTTACATCTCCTGCCTTACGGTCATCTGAAAGCAGCCACTCTGATGTTCCTGCATCCATATTCGCACTTGTTACCTTTGTCAATAAAGAGCCCTCATCTGTATCATACTTTGACTCTCCCTCTGCTGCATTTCTTCTGCATAGATCTATAAATGCCTGTTCATTCACAGCACCTGCGGCAAACTCATCAGCCTTTGCTTTTGCCTGCTGCATCTCACCATCTGTTGAATCAACTGCTTTAATAGTGAATTCTCTATAATCTACCTGATCATAGTTATCCTTATGTTCTTCATAGTATGCACTGATTTCAGAATCTGTTGCTGCTAAGTCCTTTGTAAGCTTTTCCTGATAAGAATTGGCCTTCAGATACTCTTTTATGTATTTCTCAACGTTTTTCTGTGTTGCATACTGTCCAAGTGCCTGTTTATAATAATCTTTAACACTCTTTGATGCCTCTTTGGCAGCTTCACTTAACTGGCTGGTGAATTCCTCATAATCAGAATCCCCTGTTGAATATTCATATCCATTAGCATCAGCGTCCAGAAGAAGTGCCTTATATTCTTTTATAGTTGAAACAGCATTGTCTGCAAAGTACTCATACCAGGTC